>JAPLCL010000218.1 GCA_026392265.1 Actinomycetota bacterium | reverse complement strand
TGGTGGGCGATGTTGGGCTTGAACCAACGACCTCCCGCGTGTGAGGCGGGCGCTCTCCCGCTGAGCTAATCGCCCACGGGTGCGGGGCCGGAGTGCCTGTGGCACGCCCCCGCGGGAGGCCGAGGATACCACAGGCGCCGTGCAGGGGAAAACGATGATATGGACCAGCAGGAGCTCATCAAACGAGGGTATCGTGCTCTCGGTCTCGGCGCCGACGACGCCGTACTCGCGATGTTCGACCAGCTCGGCGGCGAGCCGGCAAACTGGGTGGTCTACGAGATGGGCGCCTTCGGGCGCCCCCACCCGGCGAGCGAGGTGGTGGCCATGGAGCTGTTCGGCGGCCTGCCGTCTCACTTCGAGGTGATCGGCGTGGAGCTCCGCACCTGGAGCATGAACCGGCGCGGGACGAAGCTGACCGTGATCGGCCGCTACCGCGCGCGCATCCGCGGGACTTGGGAAGTGCTGGCGCTGCCCTTCACCCACATCTGGCATATCCCGAGCGGGCGCATCGACAAGGTGGTCAGCCTGCTTGATGGCGTGGAGATCCGGCGCCTGGCGCCCGCACGGGCTGCGGGCAGCCGCCGCTAGAGCAGCCCGCGCCTCGCGGCCGTGCCCCCGTCCTTCCAGCTCCACCACAGAGTGAGCTCAGGCTCGGGGCGCGTGTGGCCGGCGAAATACACGGAGCTGCGGAAGACGTACAGCACGCAGCGGTCGACGGGGTGGCCGGCGCGCTCCTGCAGTTCGGCATAGAGCTGCTCGGGGTCGCGGCCACTGAGGTCGGCGATCTTCGCGATGCCGAGCAGCCGCAGGTCGCCGGCGATGGATGGCCCGACGCCGGGGATCGTGCGCAGCTCGTCTGCGGGTGACCGGCGCGTCATGGTGCGACTCTACCGCCGGCGCCGGACGGTGGAAAGCGCCGCGCCCGAATGGCACTAAGGCGAGCGGCGGGTCTGCGGCGGGCAACGCCCGTCGCGCCCGCGCCGCCCGCCCATTTCTAGGCTTCGGCGCGCTCCTTGAGCGCGCGAGCCATGAGCTCGAAGCCCTGCTGCGAAGCGCTCATCACCTTGCCGACGAACGGCAGCATGATGCCGCTCACGTCCTCATGGGTCGTGAAACGCGAGCGCCCGCCGTCCAGCGGCTCGACGAGCAGCGCGTGGCGCCCGTCGAACAGGCCGGGGAGCTTGAACTCGCCCTTCCAGCGGATGAGGCGCCCCGGCTCGACGTCCAGGACGCGCGGCCGAAAGCTCACCGGCTTCATACCCGGGGCGACGATGGTGACGTCCAGGCGCTCGCCGACGCGAGGTACACCCGCGGCGCGGACGATGAACGGGTTCCACTCGGGGTAGCGCGCGAAGTCGCTGACGACCTGCCACACGCGCTCCGCGGGAGCGTCGATCTCGATGGTTGCGTGAAGGGACTTCATGGGGCCTCCTCGGATCCTCCGCGAGCTAGCTCTACCCACATCGCGTCGGGCCGGCACATCGCTGTGGCGCCGCGTGCTAGATCGTGTGGCGGTGCCCGCGACTCGAGAGCGCGGCGCGGCGCCGTTTCCAGTCGGGCATGACGACGGTCACGCGCCGCCAGAAGCGCGGCCCATGGTTGGGTTCGTGCAAGTGGGCGAGCTCGTGGACCACCACGTAGTCGACGATCTCGGGCGGCTGGAGCACCAGCTCCCAATGGAAGCTGACGATACGCGTGCGCCCGTCGCAGACGCCCCAGCGGCGCGTGCCCAGGTCGCGGACTACGACGCCCGCGGGGGTCGCGCCGACGAGCGGCGCGAAGTGGGCGACGCGTGCGCCGAGGCGGGCGCGCGCGTGCTCGGCGTACCAGCGCACGAAGGCCCCGCGCGCCTCGCCGTCCAAGCCGCGCGCCAGTTCGAAGCGGCCGCGCCGCAGGGCGACCGGCCCGCCGGGCATCTCCGCGGCGTCGACCAGCGTGAGCCGGTAGGTACGGCCGAGGTAGGGGAGCCGCTCGCCGGCGACGAAGCGCGGGCGCGGTGGAGGAGGGCCGAGCGCGTCGAGCTCAGCGAGCTTACGGCGCACCCACGGGAGCTTGGCGCGCACGGCGCTTTCGAGCTTGCGCGCCGGGACGCCGGCGGGCGCGAGCACGCGCAGCCCGCCCTCGCGCGCCACGCTGATGCCGATCGTGCGCCGGCGCCGGCTCCAGCTCACGGCGAAGAGCAGGTCGTCGACGGTGAGCGACTCGATGGGGGCGCGCCTCAGCTTCACGCCCGGCATCCTACCGTATGGATCCTGCTGCGTACGCGCGAAGGGCGGCCCCGATGGGGCCGCCCTTCGGCGAACTCACAGATGTGGTACGGCGTCAGACCTTACGGACGTTGCTCGCCTGCATCTTGCCGTTCTGGCCCTGAGTGACGTCGAACGTGACCTTCTGGCCCTCGTCCAGGGTCTTGAAACCCTCGTCCTGGATCTCGCGGAAGTGAACGAACAGGTCGTCCCCATCCTCGCGCGAGATGAAGCCATAGCCCTTGGCCGCGTTGAACCACTTGACGGTACCTTCTGCCATTTCACAATCCTTTATCCGCCCCGAAGGGGCTATTAACAAAGCAACGCGACCATTTGCCACATACCGCTGACAACGCCGGCGGAGAAGCAATAGGTCACGCCGCCAACTCTCGAGCCACCGATTGGCTCGTGAGCACACTATAGAGCATGTCAAGGCAAAAGTCCCGCGTTTGGGCAAATCGTCCACCCGGCGGGCACGAAGCGCCGGCGATGTTGCCCGTGGCAGCGCGTTACTCCGCCGGCCCGGGAGGCGCGTCGCTCGCCGCGACGACGCTCGTCGCCGTGATCTCGGGCCCCGCCATGCGGGTCGAGGCGCCATCCATCCTGGTGCCGCCGGCCGGGGCGCCACCGGGCGCGATCGACGCCGCCGGGTTCACGCGCGGCGCCCGGCGCGCCCGATCTCAGGCCGCGGGCTCGGGCAGCACGCCGGCGGCGGTCAGGGCGCGAAGCGCCGCCGCCGCCGCGTCCTCGGTCGCCAGCGACGCCGGCAGGTCGAGGTCGGCGCCCAGGTCGCCGCCGTCGCCGCGCCCGATGACGAAGACCTCGTGGGGTGCGGCCAGCGTGCGCAGGCGGTCGAGGTCGAAGCGGTCCATGTCGCCGAGCGCCGCCACGAGCACGATGCCGGCGTCGGTCAGCGCCCAGGCGATCTCTCCGAGGCGGACGATCTGGGCCTCGCGGCCGAGCACGTCCTTGTCCTCTCCCAGGTCGGTCGCGCCGAGGCAGTAGGAATGGACGCCGAGGTCGAAGATGCGGCGCTCCAGCGCGGCGGCCACCGCGTGCGCGTCCTCCGCCGACTCGCCGACGAACACGACCGCCTTGCCGGCATGGCCGTAGCGCGCGGCGCGCTGCTCTTCTGTGACGTCGCCGACGCTGAAGCGTCGCTCGCCGTCGGCGCTCGCGGCCGCCTCGGGGAGCGCCTCCAGGGCGATGCCGCAGCCGGCGGTGTCGAAGCCGGCGACGACCACGAAGCGCGACGTCGGTTCGAGGGTCTCGGCCGCGTCGAAGGCCACCGGTCGCGTACTCCTGAAGACCACTTCCGCGACGTCGTGGCGCTCGACCTGGGCGGCGCCGGTCACCGATTGCAGCTCCTGCGAGTCGAGCACGCTGAGTACTGACTCGAGCTCCACGGGTACGCGGGCGGCGCCCATGCGCAGCACGTACCGGCGCCCGCGCACGAGCGGCGCCGTGGCCATCCAGAAGACGTTGGCGCGCAGGCGATCGGCGACCAGCGGCGCGGGCTGGTCGGCGCGGACCATCAGCTCGCCGGGCTTGGTGTACACCTGTGTGTCGAGAGTCAGGCCTGTGGCCTGCCCGGCGTAGGCTTCGTCCGGCCGCGGCCCCGACAGGGCTTCGATGGTCTTGACCGTCGAGCGCTTGCCCGAGGGGAGGAAGACGATGTCCTCGCCGGGCCTGATGCGGGATGAAGCTTGCGGGCCGCACGCCGAGGCGCGCGAGGAAATCGGCATACTCGTGCACGACTGCGTCGAACGCACCCTGGTCCCAGTCGAGCAGATCCATCTTGTTGACCAGCACGGCGATCTGGCGGATGCCGAGCATCGACAGGATGTAGCCGTGGCGCTTGGAGTTCTCGCGCACGCCCTCCTGGGCGTCGATGACCAGCAGGGCGGCCTGGGCGCGCGACGCGCCGGTGATCATGTTCTTGAGAAACTCCACGTGGCCGGGGGCGTCGTGGATGATGTAGTGGCGCTTGGGCGTGTTGAAGAAGCAGCGCGCCGTGTCGATGGTGATGCCCTGCGCCTGCTCGTTCTTGAGGGCGTCGAGCAGAAAGGCGTACTCGAAGGGGCGCGCGTTGGCGGCGCACATCGCCTTGACCTGGTCGAGCTTGCCCTCGGGTAGCGAGCCGGTGTCGGCCATGAGCCGGCCGATGACCGTGCTCTTGCCGTGGTCCACGTGACCGACGGCGACGATGTCCAGACGCTCGAGGTCGGCGGACATGACGGGCGTGTCGGGGGCCTGCGGACTCACATGTACCCCCCGCGGCGCAGCGACTCCAGGCCGCCGCCGTCGTCCTTGTCCTGGGCGCGGCCGCTGCGCTCGGCGATGTTGCTGAACTTGCCGCTGCGCAGCTCCTCGATGATCTCGGCGACGTTCGTGGCCGTGGACTCAACCTGCGCCGTGCACGGCCAGCAGCCCAGCGAGCGGCAGCGCATCCCCTTGCCGTCGTCGAAGTAGAGCGACGTGACGGGGATGCTCTCGCGCTCGATGTACTCCCACACGTTGAGCTCCGTCCAGTCGAGCAGCGGGTGCACGCGCACGTGCGTGCCGGGCTCGAAGTCGGTCTTGAAGTAGCGCCAGAGCTCCGGCGGCTGGTCGTCCACGTTCCAGTCGTTCTCCACGTCGCGCGGCGAGAAGTAGCGCTCCTTTGAGCGCGAGCCCTCTTCGTCGGCGCGTACCCCGACGATGACGCCGGTGTACGGCGAGAGCTCCTCGTCCTCGACGAGGTGGCCCAGCGTGTGGTCCATACGCAGCCGCGGCCACTCGCCGTCCAAGGTGTGCTTGAGCG
>JAPLCL010000097.1 GCA_026392265.1 Actinomycetota bacterium | reverse complement strand
CGGGCTTGCGGAGCCGTTACCAGCCGCCGCACAGGCTGCACGGCTCCTTCTCGCGGTGTCGTGGAACGCCGCCGCGGGCACGCTTCTCTCGTCAGCATTCTCACCACGAGAAAGAGCGTCATGGCGAACACCATCGTCTGGGCGGACATCCCAGTCACGGATATGGATCGGGCGCGCGCGTTCTACGGCGCCGTCCTGCAGGCCGAGATCGAGCTGATGGACGGGGCGAACGGTGACGTCGCGCTGCTGCCGGGTGATCCCGAGCAGGGCGGCGTGAGCGGCGACCTCGCGCGCGGCGAGAACCAGAAGCCGGGGCTCGGCGGCTGCACGATCTACCTCGACAGCCAGGGCGACCCCGAGGGCATGATCGCGCGCGCCGTCACCGCCGGCGGCACATTGCTCATGCCGGTCACCAGCATGGGTGACATGGTCGGCTTCATCGGCTTCTTCCAGGACTCCGAGGGTAATCGCATCGGCGTCCACAAGCCGGCGCAAGGTTGATCCGACGAGGCGGGCGGGGCGGGCGCTGCGCCCGCCCCGCCCGCCTCCAGTAGAATCGGCGGGTGAGTAGCACCGCCACCGCACCCGCCCCGGCAGCCCCTCCCGCGTCCGCCTCCGGGCCGCTGCCGCGCTTTCGCTTCGTGGCGCTGGGCGTGGTGTGGAGCGCGTACCTCGTGGTGTTTCTCTCGCGCCTCTGCGTGGGGCCGCTCTCGCCGTTCCTCAAGCAGGCTTTCGACCTGAACAACGCCCAGATCGGCGGCCTTACCAGCGCCACCGCGGTCACCTACGCGCCCACGCTGGTACTGGCCGGGTGGCTGGTAGACCGCATCGGCGTGCGCCGCGCGCTGGTCATCGGCTCGGCCATCACCGGCGTGTTCGTGGGGGCGGTGGCGCTGGCGCCGTCCTACGGCGTCATGCTCCTGTTGCTCGCGCTCTCCGGCCTGGGCTGCGGGTTCATCTATCCCTCCGCCGTGAAGGCCGTGATGGTGTGGTTCCCGCCCCAGGAGCGCGCCACGGCGATCGGCGTGAACCAGGCGGCGGTCAACGTGAGCGGCATCCTCGGCGCGGCGATCATGCCGGCGCTCGCCCTGAGCGTGGGCTGGAGGGCCGGCTTCGTCGTCGCCGCGGCCATGGCCTTTGCCGTGTGCGGGCTCGCGGCGGCGGTGTACCGGGATCCGCCCGGCGGCATCCCGAGTTGGGCCGCCGGGTCTGCCGGCTCCGCGTCGACCCCGCCGGCGGCCGGAGAGATCGAGCAGGGGCTGCCCTGGGTGACGGGAGACGAACAGGCCGACCGCGCGGCCGTGCGCCCCGGCTTTCTGGCTGTGGTGCGCTCGCGCGACATCCTGCTGCTCGGCTTGGCGGCGATGTTTCTTTGCATGGTCGAGTTCGCGGCGCTCGCCCACCTGGTGCTCTTTCTCCACCTGGACTGGGCGTACTCCGTGGTCGCGGCCGCCGGCCTTCTGGCGTTGTGCCAGGCCGCCGGCGCCTTTGGTAAGCCGCTGAGCGGGCTGGTGAGTGACCGCTTGCTGGGGCGGCGCCGCAAGGCGCCGCTGCTGGCGCTCGCCGGTCTGGCCGGTCTGGCCTGCGCGATCCTCGCGCTCCTCGGGCAGGGTCACACGTGGCTGCTCTGGGTCGCGCTCCTCATGCTCGGGGTCGGTGCCGTGGGCTGGGGCGGGCTCTTCAGCACCTTGGCCGGCGAGACCGCCGGCGCGGCGGTAGCGGGGGCCGCCGCCGGCGTCACGGCGGCCATCGACAACATCGGCATCTTCATCGGGCCGCCGCTCTTCGGCCTGATCGTGGACCGTACCGGCTCCTACGCGCCGGCGTGGTGGGCGATGGTGGGCGCGGCCGTGCTCGCGGCGTGCTTGCTCGCGCTGGTGCGCGAGCCGCGCCGCGCGTGAGTGCTACGCCCGTAGTACCTCGTCCAGTCCGGCGCCCCATTCGCGGATCGCCTTCCAGTTGCGTCCGTCGCCGGGCGTGGCGCCCACGACGAGCAGCACGAACAGCTTTTCGAGGATGTTCATCGTCGTGAGGTCGAGCGAGCCGGCGAAGAAGGCCACGCGGCGCGGGCGCAGCGGCGCCGCCTTCTTCAGCACGTCGCCGAGGTAATGCTGCGGCATGGCGTAGCGTTCCTTGCGGCTCAGTCTGGCCGCGTCGCGGGGCGCCTTGGCGAGCCACGGATCCTTGAAGATCGGGACGCCCTGCACGTCGGTCTCACCGGTCTCGGTGAGCGAGGCCGCCGTGATGAACAGCGCGGTGGGCAGCCCCTCCAGATCGCGGCGATGCTGCTTGATGTACTTCGTCGCCTGCCGGTGCCAGCCCATGATCATGGGCCCGCCGACCACCACCGCGTCGTACCCCGCTGGACCGGGTGCCTCAGCGGCCGGGCGCTGATCGACCTCGTCGCCGCACGCCCGCAGCTCCTCGGCGACCGCCTCGGCCACTTCGACGGTGGAGCCGTGGCGAGTGGCGCACACGAGGAGGATGCGCAGGGCAATGGCGGTGGTCGGGCCGGCGCCCGGCGCGTCGCCGGCCGGCTCGGGGGTCACGTCGGATCCCATGCTTCGTCCCTTCTCCAGGAGGTCAGGGCGGCGGCTCAAACGGCGCCTAACCACGGCTGGGCGTCCCACGAAGCCTGACGCTCCCGCCGCGGCTCCTGAACCAGCACTTCCAGCGGGATATCGAGTCCCGCGTGCAACGCGCGGATCATGCGTATGCCGAGCGCGCGCTTGCCCGAGAGTACCTCGGAGACTCGGGCGCGACTGCCGATGTAGGGCTCCAGGTCGCGACGCGTGAGTCCCTGCTGGTCCATGCAGAAGCGGATGGCGTCCACGGGATCGGGGAGGCCGATGGGCCAGCGCGCCTTCTCGTAGTCCTCGATGACGAGCGCCAAGAACTGCAGTTCGTCGGACTCGGGAGTACCGGACTCGGGGTCGATCTCCATAGGACGGTCGAGCGCGGCCAGTGCGTCGTGGTGTTCAGCGTCAGTGTGGATGATTCTTGCCATGGGTGCCTCTCAGGTCAGCGAATTGGACCGCGCCCACGTATCGCCATTGGCGGTGAAGACGATAGCGGAGACACTGCCGCTGGTCCTGACAGCAGGCTCAACGGCCGAGGCGCCCGTTGCCAGGGTCGGCAGCTCACCCAGGCACCGCAATCCCAAACGGAGCGTGTCCGACAGCGTCCGGCCGCCGACCTCTGACAGGGCGCTCAGAAGCTCCATTTCCTCGGGCTTCAGCCGTACCGAGACGACGGCGCCGGCGCGCTTGCCCGGGCTCACGCCGACGACTTCGTAGTCGCTCGGCGAGTCGCTCATCTGCTTCCTTCTTGCCATGATCACCCCTCGTCGACTGGACTGAGCGCCCTCGCAAGTACCTGCCGCTGGGCTTTGGTGGCGGGGAAGGCGGTCACAGGGCGCCACGTGCTCTGGTCGGCGATCTGCGCCAGCGGCACGGTGAGGATGCGGCCTCCGTGCGTGCTGCCGATCAGCAGATGCCGAGTGCTGCGCTTCTTGCGGTTCCGCACGATCACATGCGGGTTCGAGATCATCTGCGCGACCTCCCTGACGCTGACGATGTGCTTGGCCAAGTGCCCCTCGTTGGCCTCATCCCACACGAGTGCGCGGATCTCGACAGGTACTTGCGCGTCTCAGCAGTTAGCGTATGATGTGTAGTACAATGTATGACGCAGAGGACGCGAGGTCAAATCATGAGCGACCCAGACAAGATCGGTTTGGACTACCTGTTGGTCGCCGACGGCGCCCAGGTCGTGGGCGGCAAGCTCTACCTGCTGGGCGGAGGCTGGGACCGGCTCACCGTACCGGAGCTCCCGGGCCATCCGGCAACGCCATTTTCGGTCGCTGTCGGAGTCAACGTTCCGTGGAACCTCACCAACCGCAAGATGAGCTTCAGCATCGACGTCTATGACGCCGACGGTGGGCATGTGGGGCAGCTCGTTGGCGGTGAGTTCGAGGTGGGGCGTCCCACGGGTCTTCGCTCCGGGACCCCTCAGCGCTTCCAGCTTGCTGGTCCGGCCTCGCCCGAGATGCCCGCCGCGGGGCGCTACGTCATCCAGTGCGCGATAGATGGAGAAGTGATCGGCCATACCGGCATCGAGGTCATGGCGGCCAGACCGGCCGCCTCAGCCTGACGCGTGGCGAATCGCCGACGTGTCCTGAGGCCAGCGTAGGTCGGCTGGCTGCCGCCGGCAAGGATGACAATGCAGACATGCAGAAGGGGCGCCGCAAGGCGCCCCTTCTGGGTTCTTCTGCTCTAC
Organism: Actinomycetota bacterium; assembly: GCA_026392265.1. Taxonomy (GTDB): domain Bacteria; phylum Actinomycetota; class Thermoleophilia; order UBA2241; family UBA2241; genus CAIXSE01. Next base: position 538 of record JAPLCL010000097.1, on the reverse strand, counting down.
GTCGCCCTCGCGTCCGGCGCGGAGGGCCGGCACAGGGTCGACGGGGGCTCTGACGACGGCCGCAGGCCCTTCAGGAAGGAGCGCAGCGCCCCCCGGAGACCCTGTGCCGGCCGGCAGCGCCGGACGTGGCGGCGGCCGTCAGGCCATCACCGCCATGACGTCGACCAAATGCTTCTTGAGTCCCAGCTCCTTGTCGCTCACGCCCACGGCGCGGCCGACGAGCTGGCTGAGGAAGATCACCGGGATGGTCTGCCAGTCCTTTTGCTTGCGCAGGATCTGCGACTGGCGCCCGTCGAGGTTCACCTGGCAGAGCGGGCAGGCCACGGCGACCGCGTCGGCGCCACACGCCTTGGCGTCGTTGAGGATGCGGCTCACGAGGTCGTCGACGATGCCCTGCTCGGTGAGCGCCAGCGAGGCGCCGCAGCAGTCGGTCTTGTAGTTCCAGTCGACGGGCTCGCAGCCGATGGCCTTGACCACGTCGTCCATGTGCGTGGGGTACTCGGGGTCTTCGGCCAGCGTGACCTTGGGCGGCCGCGTG
>JAPLCL010000071.1 GCA_026392265.1 Actinomycetota bacterium | reverse complement strand
GCCGCCGAGTACGACAAGCGCGCCGACGAGCCCAGCCTCGACGGCTTCCTTCAGGAGATCTCGCTGTATGCCGACATCGACGCCTTCGCCGACACGAGCGCGCTCATCACGCTGATGACCCTGCACAACGCCAAGGGGCTGGAGTTCCCCGCGGTGTTCGTCGCCGGCATGGAGGAGGGCGTGTTTCCTCATCAGCGCTCACTCGACGAGCAGAACGTGGAAGAGGAGCGGCGTCTGGCCTACGTGGGCATCACCCGCGCCATGGACCGGCTCTACCTCCTGCACGCCCGGGCGCGCACCTTGTGGGGGTCCTCGCAGTACAACCTGCCTTCTCGCTTCCTCGATGAGATCCCCAGACATCTCGTGGAGCGGCACACCATCGGCGGCCGCGCCGCTGGGGGCTGGAGCGCGCGCGGCGAATCCTGGGGTAGCGGATCCTGGGGCGGGGGCGTGGGCGACGGGCACGACCCCGGCGGGTGGCAGGGCCGGCGGTCAAGCCGCCGCTCCGCCGACGCGTCCGCCGACGTCGACGGCGCCTCCGGCCGCCGTTTCACCGGCCTCGAGAAGAAGGCGCTCGACGAGGAAGTCGTCGAGCAGTTCTTCGCCAGCGGCGACCGCGTGCTGCACGCCACCCTCGGCGAGGGCACCGTGCTCACGATGGAGCACGGCGGCATCGTCCTCGTGCGCTTCGAGGGCGACGGCTCCGAGCGCCGCCTGATGGCCAGCGTAGCGCCGCTGCGCAAGCTGCGCGGGTAGCGGCGCGGCCGCAGCGCCGCCCGGCGGCGCCCTTCGCGCCGCGCCTCAGCCCGCGAACCAATCCTCCACGGTGAGGCCCTCGAAGGCAGCGAAGTCCGTCAGGTTGTGCGTCACGAGCGTGAGACCGTTGACGGCGGCGCTGGCAGCGATCTGGCCGTCGACAAACGGCGGCGTGCGACCCTCGTCCGTGAGCCGTGCGCGTTGACGGGCGTGCCACTCGGCGGCAAGCCGATCGTAGGCCAGCACGTCCAGGGTCTTGAGGAACACGTGCTCGATCTCCTGCAGCACAGCCTCGCGCCTGGCGCCGGGTGGCAAGCGCAGCGCTCCGAAGAGGATCTCGTGAACTACCGGCGCGGCCGTCGACAGCTTGCGCCGGTGGCGTTCGAGGCCGCGCATCACGCCGGGGTCGGGCTGAGGGCGCAGGGTCTCGCAGAGCACATTCGTGTCGAGAAGAAACATCGCTCAGCTGCCGAGGTCGACATCGCCTCCGGGCCTGCGGTCGCGCAGCGACTCCCAGTACTCCGGCTCGATGCCATGGCGGGCGCTGTCGACGGTGGCGCGGAACTCCTGTAGTGCCGTCCAGAAGTCGCCGCGTGGGCCGGCTAGCCGGCGATACTCCGTCTCCGAGAGGATGACCGCGACCGGCCGCCCGCGACGTGTCAGCGTGACCGGTTCGCCGGTCTCGGCGGCGCGCACCGCCTCGGGCAGGTGGTCCTTCGCGTGGGCGATGGAGTACTCGCGAGGAGTCACGGGCCGGTGCCGCTTTCGACCAATCGCCAACTGCCGTCGGACATGCGCACGACACGTTCGAAGAGCGTGTGCGTGCCGGTGGGTCCCCAGGGGGTCACCACGCTTGCCGGATCGATCCACACCCTGACCGCGAACTCGATGGTCGCGTCGCGGCCCGGCGACGGCCCCACCGAGTCGGCGACCACGCGCACCACTCTCGCCCCGCTCACGCCGCTGTCGGTCCAGTGGCGGATGCCGGAGCCGGGGCTGGTGAGAAAGCGCTGGGCCTCGGACAAGCGGTCTTCTCCGACGAGCTTCCAGAACTGACGCACGACGTGGACGGCGCCGGCGGGCGGCGCGCCGGCGGTGATCTGCGGCGACGGCACGGGAGTCGGCGCCGCCGCCGAGGGCGAAGCGCCGGGGGAGCCGGAGGAGCCGCCGCAGGCGGCCGCGCCGGCGCACACCGCGAGGGCCAGAGCCACGAGCAGTGCGAGCGGCGCGCCCGGCCGGCGAACGACGGCCGGCCGGAGGCGGCTGCGCTTGGGTCGCGACGGCGGCCGACGGCGAACATGGCGCGGTGTCATGGCGGCTCCTCACGTGGTGGGCGGTGGTCCTGCCTGTACCTCACCACAGGTCGCGCGCGTTGTACAGGATGACAATAGTAGGCCGCTGCGCAGGGCCGCCGCGTCGCTGCGAGTGCTGTAGAGTCACGGCGCGAACGTCCACCCACTCGCAAGGAGGGACCACCATGGCCGTCGAGGTCACCCGAGAAGGCGCGGTCGCCGTCGTCACCGTCGATCGTCCCGAGGCGCTCAACGCCCTGAACACGGCGACCAACCAGCTGCTCCTGGCGGCCGTGGGCGCGCTGTCCGCCGACGACACGGTGCGCGCCGTCGTGCTCACCGGTGGCGGCGACAAGGCGTTCGTGGCCGGCGCCGACATCGCCGAGATGCGGGGGTTCACGGCGGACGAGGCACGCCGCTTCGGCGCCCTCGGTCAGGCCGTCACGAGCGCGATCGAAGCGGCTCCTCAGCCATGGATCGCCGCCGTCAACGGCTTCGCCCTCGGCGGCGGCTGCGAGCTGGCGCTGGCCTGCGACATCCGTCTCGCCGGCGAGAAGGCCAAGTTCGGCCAGCCCGAGATCACGCTGGGCATCACGCCGGGTTTTGGCGGCACGCAGCGTCTGCCACGTACCGTCGGCGCCGGCTGGGCGAAGTACCTGGTGCTGAGCGGCCGTCACCTCCGCGCCGACGAGGCGCTGCGCATCGGGCTCGTCCAGGCCGTCTTCGCCAAGGACGAGCTCATGACCCAGGCCCTCAAGCTCGCCGGCGAACTGGCCGCCAGGAGCCCTCTGGCGATGCGCTACTGCAAGGCCGCCGTGAACGCCGCGACCGACACCGACATCGCCACCGGTCAAGGCATCGAGCGCGACCTCTTTGCGCTGGCGTTCGCCAGCGCGGACCAGAGCGAAGGTATGGCGGCATTCCTGGAGAAGCGCGCTCCCGAGTTTCGCGGGCGCTGAGCGGGTTGGCCGACGGGGCCGGCCTGCGGCCGGCGGCCCCGGCCTTTCTCAGCCCCCGACGGCGGCCAGGAGTCGCGTCAGCGCCTCGTAGATCCCCGGCGTCGCGCGGACGAGGACATCGGCGCCCTCGATGACCGGGCTGGGCGTCTCCGCGGTCACCGCGGCCACTGCGCAGGCCGCGCGTCGCGCGTCGCGAGCGGCCCACTCGTGCAGCGATTTGAAGCCCGTCACATCGGTCAGGTCGTCGCCGCAGAACATCCCGGCAAGGTAGTCCCCGCCGGCCAGCAGACGGCGCGTTGCCGTACCCTTGTTGAACGGCAGCGGCGGTCGCACCTCGAAGAGGAAGTGGCCGGTGGAGATCGCCAGCCCGCGGCCGCGCGCCGGCTCCACGATCTTGGTGAGGATCTCGTGGCGCGTGCGCGCCGCATCGGTGGCGAGGCGGTAGTGGATGGCGAGCACGGTACGTTTGTCCTCGAGGACGACGCCCAGCGCCTCGCAGTCCAGGTCGCGGGCCGCGGCGGCGGCGACCTCCTGCACCTCGACGATGTAGCGCTCGGTCTGAGGCTCGGTGTGGATCTGGCCACCCGGCGCCATGACTTCCAGGCCGTGCGTGCCCACGTAGGCGGCGCCATCGAGGGGTATCATGCGCCGCCCGTCCTCGAGAGTCCGGCCGGTCACGAACGCCACCAGGCCGAGCCGCTCCGTCAGCGCCGCGAGCGCCTCGAGGAAGCACTGCGACACCGCCGCATCTCCGGGGCGCGCGACGATCGCCGATATCGTGCCGTCGATGTCGCAGAGCAGCGCCCCAGCGCGCGGCGCCGCGGCGAAGACGGCGAGGCAGGCGTCGAGCTCGGTCTCGCCTTTCGTGATCAGCTGCCCGTCCGACATGGCACTCCTTCACCACTCGTTGCACACAGCGTAACCGATAGCCGGGCGAGCGCCAACGAAGGTCGTCGTCGGGGTCAAGTTCCGCACAGGCGTGCCGATACGGGGGTGGAGAGAGATGACCACCACGGAGAACAAGCCTGATCGTCCGCTGCCCGGCGGGAAAGTGCGCGACATGCGCGCCGACCCTTACCTCAAGTCCATGCTCCTTGGGCTCATCGAGGACAGCTACCTGCATACGGGCACGTTCACCCAGTTCGCTGCCGAGGTCCTGCAGGTGATCGCCTACGCTGTGACGGTGCCGGTGGCCTTCACCGAGGGCTTCCTGAAGGCGTACCTCTCTATCGAACGGGTAGTCGAGGATGCCGACGGCCGCATCAAGATCATCCCCAAGGCCGGCGCCAGCATCGAAGACATGATCCGCGACGTCGACGAGATCACCGCGCAGGTCGACCCCGGTGCCGTGTTCAACCCCGTCGTTCGAGCCAAGCTCGACGCGGTGCACGAGACGTCCAGCAAGGCCATGAAGTGGGACCTCAACACGCTGTCGCGCATGGACGACGGGCAACTCATGGAGGTGCTGCGCGAGATGCAGGCCGAGTCGGAAGCGGCGAGCACCGGGGAAGACGTCGGCGGCGACGAGGCCACCGACTACGTGCGCGCCAAGCTCGCGACCATCCGCCGCAACGTGCGCCGGTTCCAGGCGCAGCAGGCGACGGGGGGGAGTGGCGCGGGCGCCGCCCGCGACCCGCTCGTCGACGCCATCTGACGACTCCCGGCCGGCCCACTCTCAGGCGGAGTCCGCCGCGAAGAGGATGGCCGCGTCTCAAGGGGGGTCGGCCCGAAGGGCTGCTGCTGCCGCCGCCGAATCTATGCGCAACGACTTCGCGTTCGCCCTATGACCGACGACGCCAACGACAAGCAGCCACAGCCACGCCGCCGGCGCCCCGCGCCGGATGATGCGGCGTCCCCGAGCGGGGCCCAGCGCTGGCAGAGTGAGGCCGTCCCGCCCGGCTCACCGTCCACGTCCGCGGCCGGCGACGATCCCTCGGCGGCTCTCGAGAGGCTGCAGTCACTCACGGCCGCCACAGCCGCGGCGCCGGCCGCGTACGCCCCCCCCGTAGCGTCCAGGGCGCGGCGCCCTGAGTCCGTGGCTGCGCGCACCTCGCGGCCACGTTCGGCCGCCGCGCGCACCTCGCGGCCGCGTCCCGCGGCCGCGCCTCGGGCGGGACGCATGGTCGCGCGCGTCGTGGCGCCGGTCGTCTTTCTTGTGGCCGTGGTGATCCTGCTGAGTATCGCGGTCCAATCCGGCGTCATCGGCGGCAAGGCCGAACCGGTGGTCACGCCCACCCCCACGGCCACCAAGACCAAGAGCGGCGGCACTGTCAAGCCGACCAACTACAAGGTGTACGTCGTCAAGAGCGGCGACACGCTGTCGGGCATCGCCGTGAAGTTCGACACGAGTACCAGCGCGATCGAGCTGCTCAACCCCAAGCTCAGCAGCAGCACTCTGGTCGTCGGCACCAAAGTCAAGGTCCCGAAGCCGATCCCCTGAGCCTGGCGCCCGCCGCCGGTCCCGTCACACCCGCGGCCGCCCTGCCCACAGTCGTGTAACGCCTCTCCTCTCGCTCCAGCCAGGTGCGTCCCCGTGCGTCGCAGGGGGTGTCATATGCGATGCAGTGGGGAATAAGGGCGCGATACTATTGCATTGTGGGGAACAGTGGGGTAACGTGGCGGCTATGCAGCGACCGATCCTGGTGGGGGAGTACGAGTTCACCTTCGATGCGAAGAACCGCGTCGCCGTACCCGCGCGCCTGCGCTCGGCGTTCGCCGACGGCCTCTACGTGACCAAGGGTCACGAGCATTGTCTCGCCGTGTACGACCCGGAGGCGTTCGAAGAGTACCTCGCCCGGCAAATGGAGGGCGTCTCGGCGAACAGCAGCAAGGGCCGCGACCTTCTGCGCTTCACGGCGGGCAACGCCGTTCATCAGGAGCTCGACGGGCAGGGGCGTATCACGGTGCCCGCCAAGCTTCTCGAGTTCGCCGCCATCAACCGCGAAGTCAGCATCATCGGCGTGCGGAACCACATCGAGATCTGGGAGCGCGCCGCCTGGGCTGACTATCAGTCCCGTCTGGAGGAGGAGGCCGATGCTACCGCAGATGAGCTTGCAGCTTCGTGAGTACGAGATGGCCCTAGCCCACACCCCGGTCCTTCTCGACGAGTTGCTCGAGCTGCTGCGGCCGACAAGGGGCGAGGTGGTCGTCGACTGCACCTTCGGCGCCGGCGGCCATGCCGAGGCCGTGGCGGCGATGCTCGGTCCGAGGGGCCGCTTGATCGCCGTGGACCGCGACCCCAGCGTCGCCGAGTTCTTCCGCGACGTGGCCCGCGCGGCACCTTGCGAGTGCGAGCTTCACCACGGCAACTTCGCCGAGGTGCTGGCCGCGCGCGACGACGCCTCCGCCGACATCGTCTACATGGACCTCGGCGTCTCCTCGATGCAACTCGACCGCCGTGAGCGCGGCTTCTCCTACGCGTACGACGCCCCGCTCGACATGCGCATGGACCCGGAGCTCGACGTCACGGCGGCCGACCTGGTCAACACCCTGCCCGAGAACGAGCTTACCGATATCTTCTTTCGGTACGGGGAAGAGCGGTACGCCAAAGGCATCGCCCGCGGGATCGTGCTGACGCGTAAGAAGCAGCCCTTCGCCACCACCTGTGAACTGGTCGAGGTCATCAAGCGCAACATCCCGACCCCCGCCCGTTTCGGCGCCGGCAACCCGGCGCGCCGCGTCTTCCAGGCCCTGCGCATCGTGGTCAACGACGAACTGCAATCGCTGGCCCGCGGCCTCGACGAGGCCTATCGTGTGCTGCGCCCTGGCGGCCGCCTCGCGGCGATGAGCTTCCATTCGCTGGAAGACCGTATGGTCAAGGAATTCTTCAAGGGCCACGCCGCGGGCTGCATCTGCCCGCCAGGCCTGCCGCTGTGCGTGTGCGGGCACGAGCCCACGCTGCGCGTGCTGACGCGCCGGCCGGTGACGCCGAGGGCGCGCGAGACCGAAGTCAATCCGCGCAGCAAGTCGGCCAAGCTGCGCGCCGCCGTCAAGCTCTAGGAGCGCAGGTGGCGGCAGCCGCACAGGCGCGGCGCGCGGAAGCGGCCCCGCGCCGACAGGAGCAGCCGGAGCGCGTCCCGGCGCAGCCGGCCCTGCGGCGGGCGCCGCAGGCGCGGCGCCGCGCGGCGCAGCGCGCCCGCCTCACGCGGGTCTTCGTCATCTTCGTGATCTGCCTCACCGTGCTTGCCGTGGGACGCGTCTCCCTGAGCTTTGCCGTCGTGCAGAAGACCCTTCAGACCGCGGCCGTCGTGCGCGAGGAACGCGCCTTGAGTGCGGAGAACGAGCGTCTGGTCGAGAAGCTCGCGCAGATGGGCTCCACCGTACGCATCCGCCACATCGCCGAGACGCAGCTCGGGCTCGTCGACGCCGATCACGTGCAGTACCTCAGGGTGACCAAAGGCGCACGTCTCGCCAAGGCCGCCCAGAGGCCCTGATGGCGGCGGGCGCCTCAGGACGGCGTCGCGCGACCGGCCGCCGCGGTGGCCGCCTGCGCGCGCTGACCCGGGCCGCGGCGCGCGGCGGAGGAGTCGCCGGTGGGCGCGGCGTCGACGGGCGCATCCGCCTCCTGCGCTTCGCCTTCATCGTCTTCCTCGTGCTCGTCGGCGGTAAGGCCGTGGCTCTGGCGTCCTCGTCCGAGAACCTCACGAGGATCGCCCTTCAGCAGCAGACCGCCACTGTCGTGCTGCCCGCGCACCGTGGAGCCATCCTCGACCGCAACGGGCGCGAGCTGGCCGTGGGCAAGCCGGCGCAGACGGTGTTCGCGACCCCCTATCTCCTGGACGATCCCCAGGCGGCGGCGCGCACCCTGTGCAAGGCGCTGCGGATCACGAAGAAGCGCGAGAGACGGGCGCTCGAGAAGGCGCTCGCGCAGCCCAAGAGCGGCTTTGCCTACGTGGCGCGCAAGATCGACCCCGAGCTCGCCAAGGCCGCTCTGGCTCTCGATCTGCCCGGGGTCGGCGCCTATGCGGAGGAGGAACGCTCGTACCCCATGAAGGGCTCGGCGGCCCAGGTGCTGGGCTTCGCCGGCATCGACGGCAACGGCTTGGCCGGTTTGGAGATGGAGTACGACAAGCAGCTCGCCGGTGTGGCGGGCAGTGAGGTGATCGTCCGTGATCCGGCCGGCCACGCGCTCAGGACGGTGCGCCAGACGCAGCCGACTTCCGGCGCATCCGTGCGCCTGACGCTCGATGAAGACATTCAGTACACCGCGGAAGACGTGCTCGAGCACACCGTGCGCAGCTCCTCGGCCACGGCGGCGACGGCCATCGTGATGGACCCGCGCAGCGGCGAGATCCTGGCAATGGCCAACGTGCCCACGGTCGAGGACAACGACTTTGGCCGCACGCCGGCCTTCAACCGCAACCGCTGCGTCACCGACATCTACGAGCCGGGGTCGATCTTTAAGCTGGTGACCATCTCAGGGGCGCTCGCCGACGGGCTCGTCAAGCCGACCACCAAGTTCACCCTGCCGTCGTCGCTCACGCTCTACGACCGCACCATCAACGAATCGCACGCCCGCGGCACCGTGACATACTCGGTGCGCGAGATCCTGCAGTGGTCGAGCAACGTGGGCGCCGTGACGATCGGCATGAAGATGGGCAAGGAGCGCTTGCTCAAGTGGATGGATGCCTTCGGTTTCGCCGCGCCCACCGGGATCGACTTTCCCGGTGAGGCGGCGGGCATCGTGCCGCCGGCCGACAAGTGGTCGGGCACTTCGATCGTGAACATCCCGATGGGCCAGGGCATCGCCGTCACTCCCATCCAGATGGCGGTGGCCTTCTCGACGGTCGCCAACAGTGGCGTGGCCGTCAAGCCGCGGCTCATCGCCCAGCTCGGCGACGCGGTGTACGGCGGGATGCAGAAGCACCGCGTCATCTCGGCGAAAGTGGCGCGCGACGTGCGCTCCATGCTCGCCACAGCGGTGGCCGAGGGCACCGGTACCAAGGCGCAGATTCCCGGCTACGAGGTGGCCGGTAAGACGGGCACCGCCGAGAAGCCGCTCCCAGATGGGAGCGGCTACTCGAAGACCGACTACGTGGCCTCGTTCATCGGTATGGTCCCCGCCGACCATCCACGGCTTGTGGTGCTGGTCGCCGTGGACTCGCCGCGGACATCGATCTACGGCGGCGATATCGCCGCGCCGGCCGTGCAGAAGATCATGCGCTTCGCGCTGCAGCAGCTGGAGATCGCGCCGTGATATGGGACCTCGCGGGCACGCGCGCGGGCGGCCCTCGGTCGGGTGGAGGGCGGAGGGCATTTTGATAGAATCCGCCGCGATGAAGCTTGCCGAGCTGCTCGAGGGGGTCGTTGGCGCCACCGTGCGCGGCGACCCGGCCACCGAGATACGGGGCCTCGCCTACCACACGCGTGACGTCGCCGACGGCACGCTTTTCTTTTGCGTCCCCGGGCACAAGTTCGATGGGCACGCGTTCGCGGTGCGCGCCGCCGCCGCAGGCGCTGCGGCGCTGGTCTGCGAGCGCGACACCGGCGTGCCGTTGCCGCACGTGCTTGTGCCGTCCGTGCGCCGCGCCATGGCTCTCGTCGCGGCACGCTGGTACGAGCACCCCTCGCGCGAGCTGACCGTCGTCGGCGTGACCGGCACCAACGGCAAGACGACCACGGCGCATCTCCTGGCCGGCATCTTCGTTGCCGCCGGCCGGCCGGCCGCCCTGCTTGGCACGGTGGTCAACCGTATCGGCGGGCGGGACGACCCCGTCCAGCTCACGACCGCCGAATCACTCGATCTGCAGCGGATGTTTCGCGAGATGGTGGTGGCCGGCGACCGGGCGTGCGCGTTGGAGATCAGCTCGCACGCCCTGGTCCAGGAGCGCGCCGCCGGCATCGACTTCGACGCCGTCGTGTTCAGCAACCTCACGCGGGACCACCTGGATTTTCACAAGGACCTCGACGACTACTACGCCGCCAAGCGCAGGCTGTTCCTGCCCGACGAGGCGCGCAACGGCGCCGCGACGGCGGTCGTCAACGCCGGTGACGAGTACGGCCGCAGACTCGCCGGCGAATGCCGGCCGGCCTACGGCGGCGCTCTCTGGACGTACGCCGTCGTCGAAGGGCCGCGCCTAGCGGACGACGATGGGCCTGCGGCCGACGCCGTGGCCCGCGACCTCGAACTCGCCGCCGATGGGTCGTCATTCGTGCTCGCCGTCCCTCGCGCGGGCGTCGAGGAGCGAGTGACCCTGCTCCTCGCGGCGCGCTTCAACGTCGAGAACGCCCTCTCCGCCGCGACGACCGCGCTCGCCCTGGGGCTACCTGTCGACGCCGTGCTCAGGGGGTTGGCGGTCGCCGAAGGCGTCCCCGGCCGCTTCCAGGCGGTCCGCGCGGGGCAGCCGTTCAGCGTGGTCGTGGATTATTCGCACACTCCGGATGCGCTTGAGAACGCACTGCGCGCCGCACGCAGCGTCACGCGCGGGCGGGTGCTCGTCGTCTTCGGCTGCGGCGGCGACCGCGACCGTGGCAAGCGCCCGCTCATGGGCGAGATCGGCGCGCGCCTTGCGGACCGCGTCTTCGTGACCTCCGACAACCCGCGCAGCGAAGAACCCCTCGCCATCATCGACGAGATCGTCGCCGGCGTCCCGGCGGCGCGCGCAGGTGTCGTGACCGTCGATCCCGACCGCCGGGCGGCGATCCGCCTCGCCCTGGGCGAGGCCCGTGTCGGCGACGCCGTGGTCATCGCCGGCAAGGGTCACGAGCAGGGCCAGATCATCGGTGACCGCCGTATCCCCTTCGACGACCGCACCGTCGCCACTGAGCTTCTGGCCGATCTGCGCGGGGAGTGGTGAGCGCGTGCTGGCGCTGACACTCGCGGAGGTCGCGGCGGCCTGTGGCGGTCGCCTCGAGGGCGGCCATCGGCGGACCGTCGTCGACGCCGTCTGCACCGACTCGCGCCGTCTGGCCGGCGGTGAGCTGTTCGTGGGGCTCGTGGGTGACACCTACGACGGCGACGCCTACGCCGCGCAGGCCCTGGCGGCCGGCGCGGCGGCCGTGATGGTCCGCGCCGCAACGGCGGCTGCACTGCCCGCAGACGCGCCGAGAGTCGTCGTGGACGATGGGCTCGCCGCGCTGCAGCGCCTGGCCACGGAGGTCCGCCGGCGCGCCGGCGTCAAGGTCGTGGCCATCACCGGCAGCGCCGGCAAGACGTCCACCAAGGATATCCTTGCCGCACTGCTGCGGCCGGTGGCGCGTACGGTGGCCACCAGCGCCAACTTGAACAACGAGATCGGCGTCCCGCTGACACTCCTCGACATCGAGCAGGGCACGGAGGTCGTCGTCGTCGAGATGGCGATGCGCGGCCGCGGGCAGATCCGCGAGCTCGCGCGCCGATCTCGCCCATGAGCGGGCGCTTGCCACGGTCGCGGTCGCCGCCGCAGCCGAAGACGACGAGCACCCGCCCGCGCGTGACGCTGCGTGCGGCGCGCAGTGCGTTCTCAAGCGCA
>JAPLCL010000124.1 GCA_026392265.1 Actinomycetota bacterium | reverse complement strand
CTGCCGACGTCGGTGTGCACGGCGTAGGCGAAGTCGACCGGCGTGCTGCCCGCGGCCAGACTCTTCACGTCGCCCTTGGGCGTGAACACGAAGACCTCGTCCTCGAAGAGCTCGATGCGCAGCGTATCCATGAACTCGCGCGAGTCTCCGGTCTCGGACTGCCACTCCATCATCTGGTGCAACCAGGCCAGCTTGTCTGGGTCGCGCTCGCCGCGCTCCTTGTAGAGCCAGTGCGCGGCGACGCCGAAGTCGGCGGTCTGATGCATGTCGAAGGTGCGGATCTGGATCTCGAGGGGCTTGCCACCGGGGCCGATGACCGTGGTGTGCAATGACTGGTAGAGGTTGAACTTGGGCATCGCGATGTAGTCCTTGAAACGCCCGGGAAGAGGCTTCCAGACGGAGTGGATGATGCCCACGGCGCCGTAGCAGTCCTTGATCGTCTCGACGAGGACGCGCAGGCCGGTGAGATCGAAGATCTCGTTGAATTCCTTGCCGCCGCGGCTCATCTTCGTGTAGATGGAGTAGAAGTGCTTGGCGCGGCCGCTGATGTCGGCGCCGATGCCGGCCTTTTCCAGTTCGGTGTTCAGGAAGCCGGCCGCCTCGTCGACGTAGTCCTCACGATCGGCGCGCCGCTGCGCCACCCATTTCTGGATCTCCTGGTACTTGCGCGGGTGCAGGGAGGCGAAGGCGAGGTCCTCAAGCTGCCACTTCATGTTGTGGATGCCGAGCCGATGGGCCAGCGGCGCGTAGACCTCGAGCGTCTCTTTGGCCTTCTGGATCTGCTTCTGCTTGCTGAGATAGCAGAGCGTGTGCATGTTGTGCAGACGGTCGCAGAGCTTGATGAGGATCACGCGGATGTCGGTGGCCATGGCGATGATCATCTTGCGATAGTTCTCGGCCTGCTCCTCCTCCTGGGAGGTGAAGTGCATCTTGGTGAGCTTCGTGACCCCGTCGACCAGCATGGCGATCTCCGCGCCGAACTGGTCTTCGATCCAGGAGAGCGGCGTGCCCGTGTCTTCGACCACGTCGTGCAGCAGGGCCGCGGCAATGGTGACCGAGTCGAGCTTGAGCTCGGCGGCGTTGAGGGCGGTGCCCACGGGGTGATGGATGTAGGCCTCGCCGCTCTTGCGGTTCTGCCGTCCGTGGAGGACGCAGGCGGCAACGAAGGCCCGGGTGATCAGCTCGCGGTCGGGGTCCGGGTTGTACCGGGCGATGGCCGCGAAGAGGTCGTCGAGGAGCGGGCGGTACTTGTCGGGGACCTGCGTCAGATCCCGGCCGTCAGGCAGGTCCGCAGAAAGTCGCTTGTCTGAAACAGGTTGTGCCATGCCTTGAACGTGTCGGTCTGGGTGACGTCGACCTTACTCTGCGGCCGCTCAAGATGGTAGCCACCGGTGCCGTCGACGCGCAGTAGGCAGGCGTCGCGGAGCGACCGAAGGGCCGCCGCCGTGGCGCCGGCCGAGCGCAGGAACTGGTCTCCCCCCAAGAGTTCCTGCTCGAGAGCTTCGTCAAACCGGCCGGCGGCGGAGCTGAGGGCGCGCCAGGCACGCCGCATCGCGGTGTCGAGGTCGAGATCGGCGGCCGCGACCTGCGCGGCGAAGTCCGCTTCGGCGCGGCCCCAGGCGACGTGCACCCAAGCCTCTGGAGCCGCGGCGAAGAGCGTCGCGATGAGACGGCGCGTGAACGGCGGGTCGAGGAGCACGATATGGGCGAAGGCCGCGGCCAGCTGCGGGCGCGCGGCCACCACGTCGTAACCGGTCATCACGATGTCGGGGCCGGCCAGCGCTGCGCCCAGCCGGCCCACGCACGCCGACTGCAGGTAGGCGGCTCGCCGCGCGAGCTGCGGCGAGAGCACATCGCGACTGAGCAGAGGGCGCCGGCGAGCAACGTCGGCGACGAGCACGAGCACACGCTCCCCACCCGCCGCCAAAGAGGCCAGCGCGGAGACGGCAACGCCACCGCGGCGGTCGAGAAGGCGGCCGTCCGCGCGCGCCTGGGCAAGCGCCTCCGGCGCGTCCGCGCTCGGCCACGGCGAACCTTCAAGCAGCTCCTCCCATAGGGCCTCGCCGGTCAGCCGGTCCGGGCACGACAGATCGCAGGCGGTCGCGCACACGTCGCGCTCCGGCGCGCCGAGCCGATACAACCCCTTGACCTCGGCTTGGGCGCTCACGGCGCCGTTGTACTCGTTCTTCGACAAGCTCAGCGGCACATCGAACCGGCCGGGCTCCTTGAGCTCCTGCAGATTGCCGAAGTTGAAGTGGATCGCCTGGCACGTGGCTCCGTCGCAGCGCACCCGGTACTGCGCGTGGCGGTGGGTACTCGTGAGGCGCGGCCCCACCACCTCGGCGGCGTGCAGGAGCAGCGTCACCTTGCGGTTGCCCAAGCCGTGCGGGGCCAGCAGCTCCAGCTCGTCGGCGAGCCCGAGGGTGAGATCGCGACCGCCCACGACGGCATCCACGGGCTGCGTGCGCAGGAGGTCGGCCTCGCCGAGCATCGCCGCCGCCTGCGCGACGAAGGCGGCACGGAAGGCGGGGATGTGCTGGCGCCGCAGCCGCAGACCGCAGGCGGCGCGATGCCCACCGAAGGCGAGCAGGTGCTCGGCGCTACGCTCGACGGCGCCGAGCAGGTCGAAGCCCGGGATGCTACGCCCCGAGCCCTTGGCCTCGTCGTCGATCTCACTGAGCAGGATGGCGGGGCGATTGAAACGTTCGGCGACGCGCGAGGCAACGATGCCCACCACGCCCTCGTGCCAGTCGCGCGACGACAGGACGAGCGCCGCCGGCAATGGGTCCGGGACCATCTCGGCGGCGGCGGCAAAGATGCCGGCTTCGATGGCCTGTCGCTCCTGGTTGAGCTCGTTGAGGCGCAGCGCCAGGGGCAGCGCCGTGTCGCGGTCGGCACAGCCGAGCAGCTCCAGCGCCAGCGAGGCGTCCTCGAGGCGGCCGGCGGCGTTGAGCCGCGGCGCCAGGCGAAAGCCGACGGTGCCGGCGTTGACGCCGTCGGCCTTGACCCCGGCGACCTCCATCAGGGCGGCCAGGCCGGGGCGCGGCAAACTGCGCAGCCGCCCCAGGCCGATGCTCGCCAGCACGCGATTCTCGTCGACCAGCGGCACGATATCGGCGATGGTGCCGATGGCGACCACATCGCTGAGCGGCCGCAGGGCCAGCGGCACTTCGACGCGCGCCGCCGTGGGCTCTTCGAGGAGCGCGTGCGCAAGCTTGAAGGCGACCCCGACGCCGGCGAGCTGCGGGCACGGGTACCCAGGCAGCTTGGGAGTGACGACCATGCAGTCCGGCGGCGAGCCCTCCATCTCGTGGTGGTCGGTGACGATGACGTCCAGGCCGAGCTTACGGGCGCGGGCCACTTCGGCGCGCGCGTTGATGCCGCAGTCCACCGTGACGAGCAGCTTGACGCCGGCGGCCGCGAGATCTTCCACGGCAGCGCGCGAGACCCCGTATCCCTCGGAGAACCGATTCGGCAGATGCGAGCGTACGTCGGCGCCCAGTTGCTCGAGGACGCTCACCAGCAGAAAGGTGGCCGTGATGCCGTCGGCGTCGTAGTCGCCGTGGACGGCGATCGGCTCGCCACGCTGCAGCGCCTTGTCGAGGCGCCGGCGGGCGTCGGTCATCCCGGCCATGAGGTACGGGTTGTGGACGAGGTAGTCGGGATGAAGAAAGGTCTGCGCCGCGGCGGCGTCGCTGAAGCCGCGGCGCACGAGGACCTGGGCCATGACCTCGCTCACACCGAGCTCCGCCGCAAGACGGCGCACGTCGGAGTACCGAACGGGCGCGATGCTCCAGGAGCCGGGGTCGATCACGGATTCCTCACCGCGCGAGTGTACAGCCGCGCTGCGACGGATGACGGTCCGGGCGACGCGGTCAGGTCGCGGCAGGCGCAGGAGCGTCAGCCGCGTCAGCGGTCGCGGTCGCCGACGGCGCAGCGCTGACCACGGCCGTCTCGGCTTCCGGCGCGGCTCCGACCACGGCCGTCTCGGCTTCCGGCTCAGCGGTGCTGGTCTCGTCGGTCAGGGGCGCGGACACCACACCGGTGACCGCGGTCTGATCCCCGGGGATGACGTCGGCGGTGACGGCCTCCACCGGCACGGGCCTCGGCAGCTTCGCCTCAGCGGCCCGCAGCCGCTCGTAGGTGCCCTGCAGTTCCTTCTCGAGCCTGCGGCGCGTGGCGACCGCGCCGGATTGGGCGAGCAGCGCCGCAGCCACCCCGCTCACGACGACGACGCCGGCGGCGACGACCGTGACCCAGAAGAGAGAAACCGCCGTCCAGGTGCCGGCGACGAAGTCGATGTCAAAGAGCAAGCCGTTGTTGACCGCGCCCAAAACGACGAGCACCAGAGCCACGACGACGAGGACTATGAGAGCGTTGCGCACGGGGCGGCCTCCTGGTCGCGGGTCCTGAGTCTGAGTATAGCAACCCGCGGCGGGCCGGCACAGGCACCGGCGTCCGCGCCGGCGGCAGACCTACGGCCGCTCGATGAGGGCGTCCTTGCGCGCTGCGGCGAGCCACTTGTCGAGCGCCGCCGAGCGTTGGCGACCGGTGAGACCGTCCTCGATCTGGGCGCGAACCTCGGCAAATGGCGCGACGCGCTGCGGCCGGCGCGCCACGACCTCGAAGACCCACGTACCACCCGGTCCGACGACCGGCGCGGAGATCCTGCCCACCGGCAGGCGTCCCACCGCTCTGCCCAGGGCGGCCGGCAGCGAGCGCGGATCCAGCCACCCCAGCATACCGCCGGCCTCCTTGACCTGAGGGTCGACGCTGAACTGGCGTGAGACCTCGTCGAAGGAACGACCCTGGCGCAGGCGCTTGATGGCATTGCCGGCGATGCCTTCGTTGCGCACCACGATCGCGGCAAGCTTGACTGCCGCCGGCTCGGTGAAGAGCTCCGCTCGCTTGCGCTCGTAGAACCGTCGTACGGCGCCAGGGCCGGCTTGGACCTGCGGGAAGCGCGCGTCCTGGACGGCCTCGCGAAGCACGCCCGCGCGCAGACTCTCGCGGAACTGGGACGCGCTGACGGCTGCCTTCTTCAGGGCGGACTCCAGTGCCGAGTCTCCGCCCAACTGCGAGCTTACCGCAGCCACGCGATCGTCGACCTTGGCCTCGTCGGCGGTGAGGCCCAGACGCTCCGCCTCCGCACGCACGAGCTCGCGGTCGATGGCGGCGTCGAGCGCTTTGCCGGCGTCGTCGGAGGCGCCCGTGAATCGGGCCTCGGCGCGCGCCAGATCGACGGCGCTCTGATGGACGGCCCGTCCGTCCACGCGGGCGACGACGGCGTCGGGGCTCCTGCTCGCGCCGTCGTGACCGCCGCCGTTGCCGCAGGCGGCAAGCCCGGCGGCCGCGAGGACCGCCGCCAAGGCCACAAGCAGCCAGGTTCTGCGCACGGTGAGCGTCATGAAACCGAAGGCGCCGGGCGGGGTAGTGCGAATCGGTAAGATAGGAAAGGGGCCATTCCTTATCTTACCGATTCGCGCCGTGCCGCCGCGGGTGGCGAAAGCCGCCAGGGAAACGTACCGATGTGCGACGTGCCGCCCAGCCGCCAGGCCGCCCGGCGGCGGATCGCGGCGCTGCTCAGGCGGACGCGGACGGGAA
>JAPLCL010000192.1 GCA_026392265.1 Actinomycetota bacterium | reverse complement strand
GCCAGCCACGTCTATCCCGCCGAAGCGCATACGACCGTGCTCGCAGGTGAGCACGTCCTTCATCGGGTCGGCGAGCTTCGCGAAATCCAGGCTGCACTCGAGCACGTCACGATCCATGGGCCACCTCGCTGGAGACGGACTTTGATTACCCGGGGCGGCGTCGTCTTAGACGGAGCGCGTGGCGATGAGTGCTACGGCGCGGGGAGAATGAGGACCGCGCGGAAGTCGTTCACGTTGGTGCGCGTCGGGCCGGTGACGACGAGGTCGCCGAGAGCCGCGAACAGGCCGTAGGCGTCGTTGGCGGCCAAGGCGGCGAGCGGGTCCACGCCGGCCTGCCGGGAGCGCGCCAGCGTGTCCGGGGCGACCAGCGCTCCAGCGTTGTCCTCGCTGCCGTCGATGCCGTCGGTATCGGCGGCGAGCGCGCTGATCGCCGGGTGGCCATCGAGGGCGAGCGCCAGGCCGAGAAGGTACTCGGTGTCGCGACCCCCGCGGCCGGAGCCGCGGACCGTGACGGTGGTCTCGCCGCTGGAGAGCAGGACCAGCGGCGCTTGCGGCACGAAGAAGACGGGATCGGCGCGGTGCGCGGCGCCGCGGGCGACCGCCTCGCGGAGCGCGATGAGGGCCGTCTCGCCGCCCCGCGCGCAGGCGATGGCCAGGGCGGCGTGAGCGCCGCCGAGGTCGCGGGCTTCGCCTTCGAGGTCATCACCGAGGACCAAGGGGGTGATGCCGGCGGCGCGGGCGCAGCCTGCCGCCGCTTCCAGAGCCTCCGCGGCAGTCGCCAGCATCACAAGCTCGTCGTCGGCGAAGGCCGGGTCGCCGGGCTTGGGAGTCTCCTGGACCTCACCGGCGATCCCGGCGTGAAAGTGCTTCAGCACAGACTCTGGGCCGTCGATGCCGTAGCGGGCGAGCACCGCGAGGGCGTCGCCGTACGTTGTGGGGTCGGGCACCGTGGGCCCGGAGGCGACCACCGAAGGGTCATCGCCGGTAACGTCGCTGATCAGGTAGGTGACGACATGTGCCGGATGTGCGGCCGCGGCCAGGCGGCCGCCCTTGATGGCCGAGAGATGCTTGCGCACGCAGTTCATCTCGGCGATCGTCGTGCCGCTGCGCAGGAGCGCTTCACTCACGGCCTGCTTGTCCTCAAGCGTGACGCCCGGTGCCGGCAGGGCGAGGAGCGCCGAGCCGCCACCGGAGATGAGGCAGATCAGCAGGTCGTCGGCCGAGAGGCCTTCCGCCAGCTCGAGGATGCGGCCGGCCGCGACGCGGCCGGCCGCATCCGGCACGGGGTGCGCCGCCTCCGCGACCTCGATGCCCTTGCAGGGCAGGCCGTGGCCGTATCGCGTGACGACAAGGCCTTCGAGCGGGCCGGGCCATTCGCGCTCCACAGCCGCGGCCATGCTGGCCGCGGCCTTGCCGGCGCCGACGACGACCGTGCGGCCGGCGGCCGGCGGCGGCAGGCGGCCCGGCAAGAGCCGGGCCGGATCCGCCGCCGTCACCGCCGCGTCGAACAGCGCACGCAGAAGGGCAGGCGTGTCAGCCGCGAGAGTCACGGGCGCGCGCGACCATGTAGTCCTTGATCGCCGCGTATT
>JAPLCL010000385.1 GCA_026392265.1 Actinomycetota bacterium | reverse complement strand
CACTCATGACCGACGTCGGCAGGCTGCACGGCGAGATCGTCATCGGCCACGACATGGTCCGCGAGCTCATCGCCGAGGTCCCCGGCTTTCCCGCCGAGCTTGCCAAGCGCCTGTTGCACATCATCGTCTCGCACCACGGTATGCGCGAGAAGGGCAGCCCGGTGGTGCCGCAGACGCGCGAGGCCATCATCGTGCACTACTGCGACGACATGACGGCGCGCATCGGCGCCGTCGACGACGCCGAGAAGGCCACGGCGGCCGGCGAGAGCTGGTCGAGCCGCATCTTCATGATCGACGCGCCGGCGTACTTCGGCCCTCGCGAGACCGGCGCCGACCAAGCGTAGTCGTACGAAAGGGGCGGGTGGCCTGTCTCGCCACCCGCCCCTTTCGTTCAGCCTAGCCCCACAGCTCCTTGGCCGCGGCCAGCACCTCGGCGGCGTGGCCCTTGGGCGTCACCTTGGGGTAGATCTTGCGGATCGTCCCATTGGGGTCGATGAGCCACGTGGTACGTTTGGCCACCCCGACCATGGGCCGCGCCACGCCGAAGGCCACGGCCACATCATGCTCGCCGACGTCGCCGATCAGCGGCATCTTCAAGTCGTACTTCTCGGCCCATTTCTGGTTGGCAGTGGCCGAGTCGATGCTCGCGCCGACGACCTGGACGTCCAGCTTGCCGAACTCGCCCAGCAGGCCGTTGAACTCAACGGCTTCTGTCGTTCAGCCCCCGGTATTGGCTTTGGGGTAGAACCACAGCACGGTGCGCCTGGCGGGCGCCCCCAGGTCGAAGGTGGCGCCATCGTAGGACGTGCCGCTGACCTGGGGTGACTTGTCGCCTACGTTGAGCACGAGTCCCTCCTCTCGTGGGGTGGCGGCCGGCGAAACGCCGCCGCCGTGCAATCTCCGTCCCGGTCTTAGCCGCAATGGCGCCGCGCCAAACAGCCGCCGGTGTAGACTGCGCCCATGACCCGCAGACTTAGAGTGAGCGTCGACTACGAGCGCTGCACCGGCGTGGGCGCCTGCGAGCAGGTGTGCCCGGAGGTCTTCTTCATGCGCGACGACGGGCTGCCGGAGGTCCTCGAGCCTGAGCCGCACGAGACGCTCTGGGCGGCCGTAGAGCGCGCCGAGGATGCCTGCCCGGACGAGGCCGTGATCCTCGAGTGGGTGGACGAGGAGGGTCCTGCCTAACCTGCGATCTCGGCGTCGTCGTCGACCACCGGGGCGGCCGCCACGAAGAACGTGAGCGGGCCGTACCCCACGTTGGCCACCCGGTGCCAGGCGCGCGCCGGCACCGCCAGAGCTTCGCGCTCGCCCACCTTGAACTGCTCCTGGTCGACGTCGATCATGGCCGTGCCATCGAGTACCAGATAGACCTCTTCTTGCTCGCGGTGCATGTGCTTCGACATGGAGCCTTCGGCGAGCGTGAACACGTTGACGCGCAGGTTGCGCACACCCAGCGCTTCGCCGAGACGCTGGACGCTGAGCTTCTCCGAGATGCTCTCGGTGGGTACGGCGCGCACGACTTTCATTCAGCCCTCCTCAAGTGGAAGCACGGTGACGGGGACCCCGCAAAGGCTCTCGAAGCGGGCCGCGTCGGCGGCCGTCCCGACGATATCGCCGAAGTGCATGGGCACCACGGCGGTCGCGGAGATCATCCGGCAGGCCTCCGCGGCCTCCTCGGCGGTCATGACGTACGTGCCGCTCACGGGGAGTAGTGCCACGTCACAGCGCACCCCGCGCATCTCGGGGATCGCGTCCGTATCGCCGGCGTGGTAGATGCGACGACCGTCGAGCTCCACGATGTAGCCGAGGCCGCCGGCGGCCGGCGGGTGAAACACCTCGCCGGGCCGGCGGAACTTGTCGATGTTGTAGGCGGGGACCGCGGTCACGGTGACGCCGCCCACGGTCGCCGTCTCGCCGGCGCCGAGCGTGAGCGCCGTGACTCCGTCGACCTGGTCGGTCACCGACGCCGGCCCGATGAGCGTCGTCCGCGGGGTGACCACGCGAGCGATGTCGTCTGGGCTGAAGTGATCGAAGTGATCGTGCGTGACGAGGATGAGGTCGGCCGGAGGAGCCTCGGCGCAGAGCTTCCAGGGATCGATGTAGACCGTGCTGGAACCGTCGAGGCGAAACGAGTCGTGGCCAAGCCAGTGGATGTTCTCGATCATGGACGCCTCCCGCAGAGTGTGCCACCCAGATGGTACCCGACGCCGGGAAAACGAAGGGCCGGCCATCGGGCTCCGAGCACTGCCCCGATGGCCGGCCCTGTCAGCGACACATTGGTCAGTCGGCGTCGGCCTCTTCGTCGATCTCGATGATCTCGACGTTGCCCTCGGCGTCTTCGATGATCTCGGTGATCTCGACGTTGCCCTCGGCGTCCTGGATGGCATCGACGATCACGACGTTGCCCTCGTCGTCGGCGGCGGTCTCGATCACTTCGACGTCACCCTCGTCGTCGACGATGACCTCTTCTTCGACCACGACAGCCGGGGCGGCGGCGGCGGGCTTCACGTTGACGGCCTGCGGGCCCTTGCGGCCCTGCTCGACCTCATACTCGACGAGCATGTCCTTGTCGATCGCGGTGACGCCGTCGGCGAGGCCGGTGACGTGCACGAAGATGTCGTTGTCGTTGTCCTGCTCGATGAAGCCGAAGGCCTTCTCCGATGAGAACCACTTCACTTTACCCTGAGGCACTTGTTTCTCCTTTTTGTCTTGAAGTTCTCCCCGCCGGCGCTCGGTGGTGACGGGGCGCGCTCCTTGTGCCGCTCACGCCGGTCTCTGAGGCGCAGAGCGTACCG
>JAPLCL010000373.1 GCA_026392265.1 Actinomycetota bacterium | reverse complement strand
GAGCCCGGTACGCCGGTGACCTTCGAGATGAACACGGCGCTTCGCCGCGCCGGTTTCGACATGGTGTTCGACACCAACTTCAGCGCCGACCTCACGATCATCGAGGAGGGTACGGAGCTCATCCAGCGGCTCTACGGTGCTCTCGTGACCGGCGACAAGGACGTTGCGCTACCGCAGTTCACGAGCTGCTCGCCGGGCTGGGTCAAGTACCTCGAGCACTTCTACCCCGAGTACCTGCCCAACGCCTCGAGCGCCAAAAGCCCGCAGCAGATGTTCGGCGCCCTCATCAAGACGTACTACGCAGAGAAGCTCGGCCTCGACCCGGCCAACATCGTGAGCTGCGCGCTCATGCCCTGCTCGGCCAAGAAGTACGAGTGTAACCGCCCCGAGATGCACGATTCGGGCTTCAAGGACGTCGATTTCGGGCTCACCACCCGTGAGCTCGGCAAGATGTTCAAGGAGGCCGGCCTCCATGTGCCGAGCCTGCCCAAGAGCGACTTCGACGACCCGTTCGGCACGGCCACCGGCTCCGGCGTCATCTTCGGCGCCACCGGCGGCGTCATGGAGAGCGCCCTGCGCACGGTCATCGAGCTGGTCACCGGCTTGAAGGTCGAGAGTATCTACGAGCACGGCGACATCATCCCCGTGCGCGGCTTTGAGGGCGTCAAGTACGCCGAGATCACCATCCCCGCGGTCGGCCCGGTGCCCGAGATCCTGGCGCACCTGGTGCCCGACTGGGAGTGGCTCAACGGCGCCACCCTCAAGGTCGCTGTGGCCCACGGTACCGCCAACGCCAAGCTCGTCATGGACGATATCAAGGCCGGCGGCAAGTTCAGCCAGTGCCACTTCATCGAGTTCATGGCCTGCCCGGGCGGTTGCCTGGGCGGCGGCGGCCAGCCGATCCCGACCACCCCCGAGATCAGGGCCGCGCGTGCCAGGGCCATCTACAGCGAAGACAAGGCCTACGACGTGCGCAAGTCCTACGAGAACCCGGCGGTCGCGCAGACCTACGCCGAGTTCCTCACCGACGGCCCCTGCGGGCACAAGAGCCACGAGCTCCTGCACACCACGTACACGGCGCGCGGCAAGTACATCCCGCAGAAGTAGAGCAGACAAGTTCGGACACGGCGGCGGGGCGCCCGGCGAGCGCCCCGCCGCCGCTGGGAGTACGCGGTCGGAGGGTCACAAATCCGCGAGGCGCGCCCGCGCCCGCCAGCGGAACGAGGTGCATGGGCAAACACGTTCATAAGACTCCAGCGCCGACGACCGCGCACTTTGTCGACCCGTTCCGCGACCCACAGGCCCTCGCCCCGATCAGTGGTGACGAGCGCACGATCCTGCGTACCGTCAACCAGAAGATCGCGGCGCGACCCTCGTTGCGCGCCATCGTCGACTATCTGTTCGAGCACACCCAGGCGCTCATCCCCTGCGACCGCATCGGTCTGGCCTTCGTCGACGAGCGTGGTGAACGCGTCACGAGCTACTACAACCGCGCCGACTACGAGCCGCTCTTCATCGGCAAAGACTACTCCGAGGCGCTGCGGCAGACGTCGCTGAGCGAGGTCCTGCGCACCGGGCAACCGCGCATCATCGGCAACCTCGATCTGTACCTCGAGGCGCATCCGCGCAGCCGCTCCACCCGGCTCCTGATACAAGAGGGCGTGCACTCCAACCTCGCCTGCCCGCTGAGTGTCGAGGGCCGTATCGTGGGCTTCATCTTCCGTAGCTCGCGACGCACGCATGCCTATCGACCCCATCACATCGAGCTACAGATGGCCATCAGCGAGCGGCTCAGCCAGGCCGTCGAAAAGGCCTGGCGCATCGAGCAGCTCGAGGAAGCCAATCATGCGTACACCGAGATGCTCGCCTTCGTGAGCCACGAGCTCAAGAGCCCGGTGGCTTCCATGGTCACCGACGCCGAGCTCATGTCCCAGGGCTACCTCGGCGACCTCACGGAGGCTCAGCTCACCAAGCTGGGCGGTATGGCCCGCAAGGGCCGCTACCTCCTCGGTCTCGTCAACGAGTACCTCGACCTCGCGCGCGTCGAAAGCGGCGAGCTGACCCTGGACCCGACGTCGCGGGTGAACATCAACGACCAGGTCATCGGCGAGGCGCTGGCCCTGATGGCCCCTCAGCTCGAGGCCCACCAGGTCCAGCTCGTGACCGAGATGCCGCACGCGCCTCTGCCCCTGATCTGCTGCGACGCCACGCTGCTGCGCATCGTCCTCGTCAACCTCCTCGACAACGCCGTCAAGTACGGCAACGAGGATGGGACCATCACGCTGAAAGCCGAAGTGACGCCGCCACGACAGGACAACGCGGCCAAGCTCAGGATCTCGGTGCGTAACCTGGGGCCGGGCTTCAGCGCGGAGCAGAAGAACAAGTTGTTTCGGCGGTTCTCACGCCTTGACGACCCGGCCCTCAAGTCGCGTCGCGGCACAGGCGTCGGTCTGTACAGCGCCTGGCGCATCATCCAGCTTCACAAGGGACGCATCAGCGCCGACTCCAAGCGCGGCGAGTGGGCAGAATTCAGTTTCGAGATACCGGCGACGCCAGACTGCGCGGGGCCGATGACCGAAGAACGAGGGAGTGGCACATGACAGCGGGAGTGATAGAAGAGGGCACGTTCATCGACGAAACGGCGATCGACGACGCCCTGGGCGCGGCCGCCACCAAGGACGCGGGCCGCGTTCGCGAGATCCTCGCCAAGGCGCGCGAGCTCAACGGCCTGGAGATGGACGAGGTCGCCGTGCTCAGCTCGGTCAGCGACCCCGTGCTCCTCGGTGAGCTGTTCGCCGCGGCGCGCGATGTCAAGGACGCCATCTACGGCGCGCGCCTCGTGCTCTTCGCGCCTCTCTACGTGTCCAACCTCTGCAACAACGACTGCCTGTACTGCGCCTTCCGCGTGAAGAACACCGAGCTCAAGCGGCGCGCCCTCACGCAGGCGGAGATCCGCCAGGAGGTCGAGCTGCTCGTCGACCAGGGCCACAAGCGCGTCCTCCTGGTCGCCGGCGAGTCGTACCCCAAGCAAGGCTTCGGCTACGTGCTCGACTCGATCGCCACGATCTACGAGGTCAAGCGCGGCAACGGCGAGATCCGCCGCGTCAACGTCAATGTGGCGCCGCTCACCATCACTGAGTTCAAGAACCTCAAGGGCACCGGCATCGGCACCTATCAGCTCTTCCAGGAGACCTATCACCGCCAGACCTACGCCGACGTGCACGTGGGCGGCAAGAAGAAGAACTACGACTGGCGCGTCACCGGCATGCATCGCGCCATGGAGGCCGGCATCGACGACGTCGGTATCGGTGTGCTCTTCGGCCTCTTCGACTGGCGTTTCGAGGTGCTGGCCCTCATGCAGCACGTGCGCGAGCTGGAGCGGGCCTACGGCGTCGGCCCGCACACCATCAGTATGCCGCGCCTCGAGCCGGCCTTCGGCAGCGACATCGCCCACGAGCCGCCGTACCCGGTGAGCGACGTCGACTTCCGCAAGCTCGTCGCCATCGTGCGCCTCGCCGTGCCGTACACCGGCATGATCATGAGCACCCGCGAGACGGCCAACATCCGTCGCGAGACCTTCGCCCTCGGCGTCAGCCAGATCTCCGCCGGCAGCCGTACCAACCCCGGCGGCTACGCAGAGGACGAGAAGTTCGATACGGCGCAGTTCCAGCTCGGCGACCACCGCGGCCTGGACGAAGTCATCCGCGACGTCGCCGACCTCGGCTACGTGCCGTCCTTCTGCACGGCCTGCTACCGCCTCGGCCGCACCGGCATGGACTTCATGGACCTCGCCAAGCCCGGCGACATCAAGCACCACTGCGACCCCAACGCCCTCGCGACCTTCCTCGAGTACCTCATCGACTACGCCGGCGAAGAGACACGCGCCGTGGGCGACGAGCTCATCACCCGCAAGGTCGGCGAGATGGACGAGGTGCGCCGGGCGCACACCGAGAAGATGCTCGACCAGGTCCGCGCCGGCGGGCGCGACGTACTCTGCTGAGACCCCCAAGCGCGACGAGAGAGGACTCCACGTGAACGACGACCACATCATCCTGGGCATCCACGTCAGCGACCGGCTGAAGAACGCGGTCGACGTGCAGAAGGTCTTCACCGAGTACGGCTGCAACATCAAGACGCGCGTCGGCCTGCACGACGTGGACGCCAACGTCTGCTCGCCGAGCGGCGTGGTGCTCATCGAGTTCTTCGGCTCAGACGATGAGGCGTCGGCGATGATGGCCAAGCTCAACGCGGTCGAGGGCGTGCAGGTCCAGAAGATGGTCTTTGGCCACTAAGGACCTACCCGTGAACGACGATATGCGCACGGAGCACGACATGCTGGGCGAGGTGACCCTGCCCGCGCAGAGCCTGCACGGCGTGCACACTGAACGCGCTCTGGAGAACTTCCCGCTCGCCGGCGAGCCCGTGCACGGCGAGCTAGCCCGGGCCTTCGGCACGGTCAAGCTCGCCTGCGCACGTACCAACCGGACGCTCGGCGCATGGGCCGGCGACGAGGCCAAGGCGGACGCCATCGAACGCGCCTGCCGCGAGCTTGCCGATGGCCTCCTCGCCGCCGAGATCGTCGTCGACCGCCTGCAGGGGGGCGCCGGCACCAGTACCAACATGAACGTCAACGAGGTCATCGCCAACCGCGCCCTGCAGATTCTCGGCGAGCCGCCGGGCACGTACTCGCGCGTGTCGCCTCTCGACGACATCAACCTGCACCAGAGCACTAACGACACCTTCCCCACGGCACTGCGGCTGGCAGCCATCACCATGCTCCACAAGCTGGAGGAGCAGATCGTGGCACTCCAGGAGGCCTTCCAAGCTAAGGAGCAGGAGTTCGCCCACGTGGTCAAGGTCGGCCGCACCGAGTACCAGGACGCCGTGCTCACTACCTTGGGCCGCGAGATGGGCGCCTACGCAGAGGCGCTGGGCCGCGACCGCTGGCGCATCTACAAGTGCGAGGAGCGGCTCCGCGTCGTGAACCTGGGAGGCACGGCCATCGGCACCGGGTTCGCGGCTCCACGACAGTACATCTTCCGTGTCGTCGACACGTTGCGCGAGCTCACCAGCATCGGCTTCGCGCGCGCCGAGAACCTCATCGAGGCGACGCAGAACGCCGACGTGTTCGTCGAGGTGTCCGGCATGCTCAAGGTGCACGCCATGACCCTGCTGAAGATCTGCGGCGACTTGCGCCTGCTGAGCTCGGGGCCCGAAGCGGGGCTCGGCGAGATCCGCCTGCCGCAGCGGCAAGCAGGGTCGAGCATCATGCCCGGCAAGGTCAACCCCGTGATCCCGGAAGCCGTCAGCCAGGTGGCGCTGCTCATCGTGGGCTACGACGCGAGCACCGCGGCCGCCGCCGGCCTCGGCAGCCTCGAACTCAACGCCTTCTTCCCACTCATCGCCGCCTGCCTGTTGCAGAGTCTCACCTACCTGGCGCACGGCTGCGAGGTCCTGCGGCGCTTCTGCGTGGAAGGCATCGAGGCCGACGAGGAACGCTGCGCGGCTCTCGTGCAGGCATCCAGCACCGCTGCCACCGCTCTCGTCCCCGAGATCGGTTATGAGGCCGCCTGCGAACTGGTCCGGTTCGCCAAAGGCGAGGGCATGACGATCCGGGAGGCCGTCCTCGTCAAGGAGCTCCTGACGGCCACGGAGTACGACGAGCTGCTGACCCCCGAGGCACTCTGCCGCCTCGGCCACACCCAGCAGCTCGGGCACCCGGTCGAGGATTAGAGATGGGTCTCACGGACGCACCGCGCGGCATGCGCCTCCACATCGGCATCTTCGGACGCCGCAACGTGGGCAAGAGCAGCCTGCTCAACGCGATCACGCGCCAGGACGTGAGCATCGTCAGCGACTTCGCCGGCACCACCACCGACCCGGTGGAAAAGCCCATGGAGCTGCTGCCGCTCGGCCCCGTGCTGTTCATCGACACTGCCGGCATCGACGACGTCGGCGTGCTCGGCGAGCTGCGCGCAAAGAAGACGACGCAGGTCTTCGACCGCACCGACCTGGGCGTCCTCGTCACCGAGGCCGGTAGCTGGGGCGAGTACGAGGACGGCATCCTCGACGAGTTTCTGGAGCGCAAGGCGCCGGTCGTGGTCGTCTTCAACAAGTCCGACCTGGTGAGCAAACCGGCGCCGGTCAAGCGCCTGCAGGACCTCAAGATCACGCCCGTGCTGACCGCCGCCAGCGAAGGCCGCGGCGTACTTGACTTTCGCCAGGCGCTGCTCGATGCGGCGCCACCCGATTTCATCGACAATCCCACGATCCTCGGCGACCTCGTGAACTCGGGCGACCTCGCCGTGCTCGTGGTACCCATCGACAAGGAGGCGCCGCGCGGCCGGCTCATCCTGCCGCAGGTGCAGAGCATCCGCGACCTCATGGACAGCGACGCCATGGCGCTGGTCGTCAAGGAGCGCGAGCTCAAGAACGCTATCGACAGGCTCAAGCGACCACCCAAGCTGGTGGTCACCGACTCCCAGGCCTTCCTCAAGGTGGCCGCCGACACGCCGCCCGACGTGCCGCTGACGAGCTTCAGCATCCTCTTCAGCCGCTTCAAGGGCGACCTCACCAGCCAGGTGGAAGGCACCCTCGCCGTCGACGACCTCAAGAGCGGCGCCCGCATCCTCATTGCCGAGGCCTGCAGCCACCACCCCATCGCCGAGGACATCGGCCGCGTCAAGATCCCGCGCTGGCTCACGCAGTACGTGGGCGGCAAGCTGAACATCGAGCACATGCAGGGCCACGACTTTCCCGACGACCTCTCGCGCTGGGACCTCGTGATCCACTGCGGCGCCTGCACCTTCAACCGCCGCGCCATGCTGGGCCGCATCCTGCGCTGCCGGCAGCAGGGCGTGCCGATCACCAACTACGGCCTCGTGATCGCCTTCAGCCTGGGGATCTTCGAGCGCGCGCTGCAGCCTTTCCCGGCCGCGCTCGAGGCCATGCGGGCCGCGCAGGCGCGGCGCGCCGGGCACGCACCGGCGGAGCCGGTGACCGCCGGCCTGCCCCCGGACGCGGCCGTCGACGACCTCTGCTGATGGCCGGGCGGCCGCAGGCAGCCCCGGCGCTCGGCGTGGCAGACGCGCTCACCAGCGACACCGTCGAGCATTGGCTGCGCGAGACCGACGAGGCGCGACTCGAGGCCCTGTGGGCCGCGGCCGACGAGGCGCGTCACCGCTATGTCGGT
>JAPLCL010000394.1 GCA_026392265.1 Actinomycetota bacterium | reverse complement strand
TCACGACATCGCCCGCCACGGGATGATGTACCACGGCGCCTTTGGCTACACCAAGGAGACACCGCTCGAGATGCTCCTGCGCGGCGTCATGAGCTACGAAGTGGGCGCCGAGGGCGGCCTGATGATCATGCGCGGCATCATCGCCCGCGACGAGTGGGGCGAGACCCACAACCCGTTCAAAGACTGACGTAGCCGGAGGGAGGCCGCCACCATGGAAACAGTCGAATGCATCATCGTCGGTGGCGGCCTCGCCGGCCTCTCCGCGGCGTATGGACTGGCGTCGGCCGGCGTGGAGGTCATGGTCCTCGAGCGTGGCGACTACTCGGGCGCCAAGAACGTCACCGGCGGGCGCCTGTACGTGAAGCCCATCCGCGGCTTCTACCCCGAGCTCTGGGACGAGCTCCCGTTCGAGCGTCCTGTCGCTCGCGAGCTGGTGACGATGATGGGCGACGGCGCCCACACCACGATCGAGATCGCCTCCGACCGTTTCACGGGGGACAAGCCGCAGAGCTACACCGTGCTGCGCGCCAGGCTCGACCAATGGCTCGCCGACAAAGTCACCGAGAAGGGCGCGATGGTGGTGCCCAACATGAAGGTCGACGAGCTGCTACGCAAGGACGGCCGCATCATCGGCATCCGCGCCGGCGGCGACGAGATCGGCGCTCAGGTCGTCATCGTCGCCGAGGGCGTGCTGCGGCTGCTCAGCAGCGAGGCCGGCCTGGCGGCCGAGCCACAGGCCAAGCACCACGCGCTCGGCTACAAGGAGATCATCGAGCTGCCCGCCGGCGTCATCGAGGACCGCTGGCATCTGAACCCCGGCGAAGGCGCCGCGCAGTTCTTCATGGGCGCCTGCACCAAGGGCATGATGGGCGGCGGCTTCCTCTACACGAACAAGGAGAGCATCTCGCTGGGCATGGTGGTGGGCATGGAAGACATGCGGCGCCGCCGCGACGGCACCGAGAGCTGGCAGCTTCTGGACGAGTTCAAGGAGCTGCCCCAGATCAAGCCGCTGGTCGCCGGAGGCACCATCGCCGAGTACTCGGCGCACAGCGTCCCCGAGGGCGGCATCAGCCAGGTGCCGAAGCTCGCCGGCGACGGCTACCTGGTCGCCGGCGACACCGCCGGCCTGAGCCTCAACGCCCTCGTCACGGTGCGCGGCATGGACTTCGCCATCGCCAGCGGCTACTTCGCCGCCGAGGCGGTCAAGAAAGCGAAGAAGGCCGGCGATTTCTCGGCCGCCGGCCTTGCCTCCTACGAGGCTTCCCTGCGCGACAGCTTCGTGCTCAAGGACCTCGAGACCGCGCGGGCCATACCGGGCTTCATGGAGAACCCGCGCCTGTTCACGCACTACCCCGTGGCCGTCTCCCGCCTGCTCGAGAGCATCTACACCATCGACGAGCGGCCGCAGGCCGGCCTCTTCAAGAAGGCCTGGACGGGCGCAAGGCGCGATTTCATGAACGTGGCGACCGTCAAGGACGCCTGGTCGATGAGGAAGATCTGAAGGGGATGGAGCCATGCCGATGAAGATCGACGCCAAGCTCGGCCTCGACGTCTTCAAGCTCGACAAGGAGCCGCACATCGTCATCGACACCGAGATCTGCAAGACGGTGTGTACCGACGAGGCCTGCGTGTACGTGTGCCCGGCCGACCTGTACGAGCGCGACGACCAGGGCCGCATGACCGTCAACTGGGAGGGCTGCCTGGAGTGCGGCACGTGCCTTATGTGCTGCGACCACAAGGCCCTGACGTGGAA
>JAPLCL010000249.1 GCA_026392265.1 Actinomycetota bacterium | reverse complement strand
GCGCTCTGGGACTTCGGTTCCTTCACCCACGTGGCCGGCAAGGCCGGGGCCGTGGCGGCCAAGATCGACATCGCCACCGCGGGAGCCGGCCTTCTGCAGTCGCTGCTCGTGCTGATCGCGGTCATCCTCGTGATCGTCGGTGCGAAGAAGATCCTCAAGCCCAAAGCGACCGCGCAGGCGACCGCCGATCTGCAGGGCGCGTGACGCCCTTATTCTTCGACAGCTGAGCAGGGAGACGACCATGATCGTGACGACCACCTCCACCGTAGAGGGCCGGCCCATCGCCGAGTACAAGGGTATCGTCAGCGGCACGGCGATCCACGGCGTCAACGTGGGCAAGGACTTCAAGGCGTTCGGCCGCAACCTCGTCGGCGGCCGCGCCGGTGTCTACGAGGACGAGATCGGTAAGGCCCAGAACGAGGCGATGGCGGAGATGCAGAAGGCCGCCGAGGACCTCGGCGCCACTGCGATCGTCGGCGTCTCCCTGGACATCGAGGGCGTGGGCACCAACGGGTCGATGCTGCTGGTCACCGTGTCGGGCCCGGCCGTCGTGGTCGCGCCGGGCTGAGTCACGCTCTCGCGAGGACCCCTGGCGCATCCGTCGCCACACCCGCAACGAGTTGAACCGTAGTCGTCTCCGCTGCTCCGGCGCGTCAGGGCGCCGCTCGCGCGAAATCGTAATACACGCGAACGCGTTGCGAAACGCGGCGCTGGGTCAGGAGCGGCGGCCGCAGCGCTCGCGCGCCAGGTTCAGGTATTCCTCGGCCACGTCGATGCCGACGGCGCGGCGGCCCAGCTCCGTGGCGACGTCCAACGCAGTGCCGGTGCCGCAGAACGGGTCGAGCAGTACGCCGCCGCTCGGGCAGGTGGCGAGGATGGGGATGCGGCAGAGGTCGGCCGGGAAGGGCGCAAAGTGCGCCGCCCGGCCCTGTGTGTCCTCGGGCATGATGTCCCACACGTCGCCGGGCTTGGCGCCGCCGGGGTGGTAGCGCAGAAAGCAGAAGCCGCGCTCCTGCAGCTCACGGGCGCGGCCCGATACCGCCGTCTCGTCAGAGTGCGTCGCGCGCTGCTGGCCGCGCACGATCATGCGAAAGTCGGCGAGGCGGCCAGCGCCGACCTCGGCAAGTATCGCGTCGAGGGCAGCTCGCGCCGCTTCTTTCTCCGCTGTGCTCAGCGCGGTGGACAGCTCGATCTGCCGCCGGTAGCGCACCCCGCTCACGCCGGTCGCCGAGACGACGGCGCCGTCGATCACACGCGAGCTGCGCGGCGCGTTTCGCACCGCGTCGGCGTCGTAGTAGTAGCCCTTGGGCTGCAGGGCGAAGTGGAACAGCAGCTCGTGGACGTTGCGCAGCCGGTCGTGGCTGGGGTCCGGGCCGCCCTTGACCTTGTGCCATACGACGCTGTTGCGCAGTGCCCAGCCCTGCTCGTCGATGAGGTGGAACGCCACTCGCCAAGGGATGCCCAGCTGGCGCTTGCCGCGGTACGTGTCGCCGAGGTTGAGCCAAAGCGAGCCCGTGGGCTTCAGCACCCGGCGCAGCTCGGCGCTCACGGCGCCTAGGGCCGCTACGTAGTCCTGCCAGCGGCCCTCGGCGCCGATGCCCCCGTTCGCGTAGCGGCGGTGGCCGAAGTACGGCGGGCTGGTGAGACAGCAGTCGACGGAGGCGGCGGGGAAGAGGCGCAGCGTCTCGAGGGCGTCGCCGAGGAGGAACAGCGGCTGCGGATCGCGGCCCGCCAGATACTCCGTCAGGCGGGCCGCCGCCGGCCTGTCGTCGCCCGGCTTCACGTCGCCCGGCCCTGCGTCGCCCGGCGCGCCGCCCGGCGTGCGGCTCACGCCTCGAGCACGCGCCGGTAGATCGCCTCGTAGTCGGCGACCATGCGCTCCACGGTGAAGCGCTCCTCCACCGTGCGCCGGCACACGGCGGGGTCGATCTCGCCGACGCGGCCCACCGCGGCGACGAAGTCCTCGAAGGTGTCGCAGACGAAGCCGGTCTTGCCGTCGTCGAGCACCTCGGGCACCGAGCCCTGGCGCAGGGCGACGACCGGCGTGCCCGTGGCCATGGCTTCGATCATCACAAGACCGAAGGGCTCGGGCCAGGTGATGGGGAAGACGAATGCTTTGGCGTGCGCGAACAGCTCACGCTTGCGCGCATCGCTCACCTCGCCCTCGTAGACGATCTGCTCGCCGTCGATGAGCGGCTCGACCTTCTCCTGGAAATACGCGCGGTTGGGCTTCTGGAGCACGCCGGCCATGATGAGCTTGTGGCCGGTGCGCTTGGCGGCCTCGATGGACAGGTGGAAGCCTTTGGCTTCGCACAACCTCCCGAAGGCGAGCAGGTAGTCGTCCTTCTGCGGCGTGTACGGCCACTGTTCGACGGCGATGGCGTTGTAGGCGAGGCCCGCCCAGTTCATGCGGGGCGGCGCCATCGACTGCTGGTACTCGCTGATGCCGATGTAGGCGACCTCGCGCTGGAACTGCTCGTAGAAGCCATAGGCCTGCTCGTCGAAGGCGCAGTGCACCGTGTGGACCATGGGCGCGGCCAGATAGCGGCTGAAGGAGATGCCGAGGAAGCCGGAGTGATCGTGAATGAGGTCGAAATCGCCCTGCTCGATGTCGGCGAAGGCGAACGAGACGTGGCGCGCGTCGTAGCTGGTCTGGCCCAACACCTCGGGCATCTGCCGCGGGAAGAGGGCACACAGCTCGGCGGCCGTATGGGAATCGCCGGTAGCGTACAGCACGACTTCGTGGCCGCGGGCGACAAGGCCGTCGCAGAGCTGCTGCACGACCCACTCCGTACCGCCGTAGCCGGCGGGCGGGACGGTGATCCACGGTGGGGCGATCTGGGCGATGCGCATGCCGGCATTCTATACGACGTCGCCCGTGCTGCCGACGTTCTTCGACTCTGGGTCTGTCCAACCCCGGCCGCGGAAGGGTAGAGTGTCGGCGATGATCCTGTACCTCGACTGTGCGAACGGCATCAGCGGCGACATGCTCGTGGCCGCGTTGCTCGCCGTGTCCGGAGCGCGGCCCGACGACCCCGGACCGCTGGACGACGTCGTGCGGCCGGCGCTGGCTGCCGCCGGCATCGACCCGCGGCTGGTCGCTCTTGAGGAGACGCGCCGCGGAGGCCTCGCTGCGCTCTCGTTCAGGGTCTCGGACGGCCCCGGCTTCGCGACCTTCGAGGAGCTGATCCTGTCCATGTATGCCTCAGACCTGGAGCAGCCTGTGGCCGACGCCGTCGCCGCGATCGCCGAGCGCATGGCGGCCGCCGAGGCAGAGGTCCACGGCCGCGACCAGGAACACCTGCACGAGCTCAGCAGCGTCGACACGGCCATCGACCTCATCAGCGCCGTGTCTCTCCTGCACCGCCTGGCGCCCGAGCGCGTCGTGGCCTCGCCGCCGGCGCTCGGCGGCGGCTCGATCGAGACGGCGCACGGCGTGCTGCCCGTGCCCGCGCCGGCAGTACTGTCCCTGCTTGCGGGGCTGCCCACCGCCGGCGGACTCACGGCGCCCGGAGGGGAGCCGCTGGGCGAGCTCACGACGCCCACCGGTGCCGCGCTGCTCGCCCACTACGCGGAGGAGTTCACGGGACTCCCGGCGGGTCGGATCGAGCTGACGGGCTACGGCGCCGGGCAACGCGACGTACCGGGCCGGCCCAACGTGCTGCGCGCCGTGGTCGTCGAGCCGCTGACCGTCGAAGAGGCCGTTGCCGGCGCCGAGGGC
>JAPLCL010000093.1 GCA_026392265.1 Actinomycetota bacterium | reverse complement strand
CTTGGCGTCGGCCAGCCACCAGATCGCGGCGGCGGTGAGCAGGTCGAAGGCGCCGAACAGGAGCTTGAAGGCGAGCACACCGCCGCCGGCCGCGGCGATGCCGAAGAAGGTCGCCTCGGCGAGCGGCGGGTACACGGTCCTGAGCCGCGGATGGTTGACCAGCGCCCGGTCGGCGTAGCCCACCCGGTCGAGCCGCGGGTCGTTCGGCGCGTAGCGGTACGGGTTGACGCCTGCTTGCTGCACGCGGCCGTCCCACTGGTAGCGGTAGAAGTCGTCGGTGAGGCTCGGCACTCCCGGGAGGAAGATGACGCGCAGAATGACGGCGGCGACGAGGGCGCCGCGTAGCGGCAGGCACGTCGCGGCCGTCGCTAGCAGGCCGAACCCGGCCATCGACAGGCCGTAGAATGCGACGAAGCGCTCGATGTGCAGGATCAGGTCGCCCGAGAGCGCCAGGCCGCAGAGGCCGGCGGCCAGCAGGCCGAGACCGAGGTAGGCGCGCAAGCGTGGACGCTTCATCACAGGGCCCAGACTACTTCATCGTCGTACCGGTACTCGACGAGGCCGCGGCTTTGCCAGCTCTGCTGGCCGAGCTGCGCGGCCTCGGCCTTCTCGACTACACGCTCTTCGTGGACAATGGCTCGTCCGACGGTAGCCCCGAGCTGACCGCCGCCGCCGGCGTGGCTCTTCTGCGAGAAGCGCGGCGCGGCTACGGCTACCCCTGCCTCACCGGCGCCCGCGAGGCGGCCGCCCGCGGCGCCCGCGCCGTCGTCTTCATGGAAGCGGACGGGACCGACGACCCGGCGCAGGTGCGCCACCTCGTCGGTCCCGTCCTTGCCGCCGAGGCCGACCTGGTCGTCGG
Source organism: Actinomycetota bacterium (assembly GCA_026392265.1). Lineage (GTDB taxonomy): Bacteria > Actinomycetota > Thermoleophilia > UBA2241 > UBA2241 > CAIXSE01. Next base: position 1,190 of record JAPLCL010000093.1, on the reverse strand, counting down.
CTCACGACGCCGCGCCGTGCACGGCGCGGCCGCGGGCCGGATGCCGTTGCACCAACGTCTGGGTAACGACTGGCTGGCCCTCAACCTCTTCGTCTTTTTCGGCTTGCGCCTGAGTGACGACGGACCGTTTCGCGCCGTCAGTCTCGACCTTCTCGAGCGCTTACGCCTCGAGGAGCGTGCCTACGCCTTTCCCACCGAGATGGTGGTGAAGGCCCGTATGGCCGGCGCGCGCATCGTCGTCCGCGACACGCGCTACCGGCAGCGCGTGGGGCGCTCAAAGATAGCGGGCACATGGCGGGGTACGCTCGGCGCGGTGCGCGACATCTTCTGGTGCCTGCTGCGCCTGCGGCTGTTGGGCTTTCGACCGGGTCGTCAGTAGACGGGCAGTCGTGGATGCGGGTCGCGCTTCGCGAAGCGCGCATCCACGCCGAGCGTGCGCCCGGACTGCCCGAGCGCGATGGCTACCAGGAGCACGAACATGATGATGTACGTGCCCGGCCACTCCCCCGTGCCCGACGTCGCGATCAGCAGGTTGAGCTGGAAGCCGGCGGCCAGAAGACCCGCTACCGGCGTGAACACGCCGAAGACCAGGAACAGGCCGAAGACGACGAACTCGATGGCGAACTGCCCGTAGGCGAAGAGCCAGGAGTTGGGGATGAGGTAGTCGTTGAGGATGGTGGCGTAGACCCCCACCTTGGTCGTGTCCGCGTAGTGCTGCACGAAGTCGGCCCAGCCGTTCGGCGAGTAGAAGCCCTTGATGAGGTTGTCCGACCACACCGCGAGGAAGATAGCGCCCATCATGATGCGCAGGCAGGCGAGCAGCAGCTCGTTGCGGTTCTCACGCGTGCTCCACAGTGTCATGCCGTACCTTTCGTCGCCGGTCCCTGGCGCGTAGCGTACCCGGACGAAGCGTTCCTCACGCGAGGCCGGTCTCGCAGACCGGCCCGGGTGTCGTCACCCTCCGGCGACCGGCGGCATGACGTCGACGCGGTCGCCCGGGGCCAGGGTGGTCGCCAGCGCGGCCGCGGGCGGCAGGTGCCGGCCGTTGAGGATGACGCCGACCAGCAGCCTGTCGCCGAAGTAGATGCGCTGCGCGAAGCGTGGCGCCTGCGCCACGGCGGCCCGCAGCGCCTCGGCTACAGTGCCGGCTTCGCAGTCGAGCACCACGGGCGGCTCCGGGGAGGTGAGTG
>JAPLCL010000296.1 GCA_026392265.1 Actinomycetota bacterium | reverse complement strand
GCCGAGGCTTGCGCCCTCGGTATCCCCCTGACGTTCGGCTCGGACGCCCACCGCCCGGAAGAGGTCGGGTGGGCCTTCGACCAGGCCGCCGTGACGGCGCGGGAAGCCGGCTACGCCGGCACCCTGCGCCTCGCCGGCGGCCCCCCGGAGCTCCTCTGATGCTCGACGAAGGCCGCCATCTCATGGCGATCTTCAATGCGCATTCGGGCGGCGGCGAGTACCGTCGCGATCTGCCGCTGATCATCGACTCTCTGCGCGGCCTCGGCTACGACGTCGACGAGCGCGAGACCCAGGGTGTGGGCGATGCCAAGCGCCTCGCCCGCGAGGCAGTGGAGCAGGGGCTCGACCTCGTCTGCGCCATCGGTGGCGACGGCACCGTCAACGAGACCATCAACGGCCTCGCCGGCAGCGAGGTCCCCTTGGCCATCGTGCCCACGGGCACGGTCAATGTGCTCGCCATGGAGCTCGGCATCCCACTGGAGCCCCCCGACGCCGTGAAGCTCCTCGAAACGGGCACCATGTCCTGGATCGACCTCGGCCTCGCCGGCGACCGCTACTTCGGGCTCATGGCCGGCGTCGGTATGGACGCGGCCGTCGTCGCCTCGCTCAACCCGATCATGAAGAAGGCGTTCAAAGAGGCAGCCTTCGCGGTGCAGGGCTTCGCCAACTACCTCACCAAAGAGGAGCCTCTTATCCGCGTCACCACCGCGGAGCGCACCGTCGAGGGGTACTTCGCCGTGTTCGGCAACTCGTCCAACTACGGCGGCGGCTTCGGTATCACGCCGCTGGCCGATATGCGCGACGGGTTGCTGGACGTCTGCGTGCTCAAGGACAAATCGTTACTGAGCACGATCTGGTACTGGACCGCGGCACTCATCAACGCGCACATCACGCACCCGAAGGTCGAGTACTTCCGTACCGAGAAGGCCGAGATCGTCACGGTCGAAGACGACAAGGAAGTGCTCGTCCAGACCGACGGCGAGGTGGCGGGTAAGCTGCCGCTCACCTGCCGGGTCGTACCCCACTCCCTGCGCGTCGTCGTGCCCTGACGGCCGTCGCCACGCGCTGCCCACGAGGCGGAATCGCCCCGTGATAGGGATCGTGTGGAGCATCGTCAGCGCCGCCGCCGGGCGAGAGCTCACCGGGCGCCGGCGGTCAGCGCGGGGTCGGCCTCAGAGCCCCATCACGTGCGCCAGTGCGCGCAGCCGTTCGACGTACGCTTTGCGCGCCTTGGCGTCGCGTTCGCGTAGCTCGTCGGGAGTGGCCACCGGGACGATCTTGAAGGCGGGGTTGTCGAAGAGCCGCAGCTCGAGAGAGTCGCCTTTCTTGTACGGCTGGTGCTTGAAGAGCTTGCCGAGCAGGTAGCGTGTCGTCTCCTCGCCCACGGGGAGGACGTAGTGCGGCGTCGTGATGGTGAGCTCCTTTGACAGGAACGGATAGCAGTCGTCCTGCTCCGACTTCTGAGGAGCGCGCAGCTCGCAGGCGGTGCGCGGTACGCATTTCATGAGGGTGGTGACGTAGACCTTCTCGGCGCTGGCCGTCAGGGCCGGCATGAGCTCGGCAAGGCCGGCGACGAGGGTGGAGCCGGCCGGGAGATCGGCCTGCTCATCGGCGGGGTCTGGGCTGAGGGAGACGACCATCACCGAGCAGTGCGGGTGACCGCCCCCGGGGACGGCGCGGAGACGGCAGGCGACGAGCTCCTCGCAGCGGGTGCACGCGCCGACGCTCCGCGCCAGCTTCTCCAGTTGTTCGACCGCATCTTCCATGAGAGGTCCCTTCTGTCGTAGGTCCGGCCGGCGCCGCGCGCGGCGCCGGCCGGCGCGGTCAGGTGCCGGGCGTGATGAGCCGGTACGCGCAGATCAGGGCGCGGGGTTCGCCGACGAGAGCGAGCAGGAGCTCGTCTCCGAAGGGCGCCAGCACCACGTTGAGCGTGTCGAATTCGAGCGAGATGTACTTGGCCTCCGGCTGGCCGAGCTCGCCGGCCAGGCGCGCCCCCAGGTCGATAGCGCCGGCCACCTGAGCGGCGACGGCGTCGGTGGCGAAGCCGGGCTCGGCGTCGGCGGCCACCACGAAGCCGTCGTGCGAGATGAGAAGGGCGGCGATGATGCCCGGGGTCTCGCGGTAGGGAGCCAGTCTGGTGACGAGGGAGTCGGCCTGGTCGCTCACAGTGCCTCCAAAGCGGTGTCGAGTTGGCGGCGCACGACGTCTGCGAACGCGTCGGCCGCTGCGCCCTCGGCGAACACGCGCGAGAGGCCGTCGGCCAGACCGACCAGCTCGCTGAGGAAGATGCTCGTGCGCGGGAGCGGCGAACCCACGGAGCCGGTGAGCGCACCGTCGAGCGGGAGCTGAAGCAGCGTGTCGCCGCTGAGAAAGAGCCGGTTGGTCTCGCGCCCCGAGAGCCGCACGCGCACGCGCACGGCGACCCCTTCGGGGACCTGCTCGTTGGCGATGTCGATCTCCACACGCGAAGACTAGCGAGGCGGGTGGTAGGTAGCAAGACGCGGCCCTCGTACGGGCCGCCGCGTCACTGCGCGGCCGCCAGCTTGACTGCCGCCGGGGCGGCCTCCCGGCTTTGGTCGGGCGCCACCGCTTCGTCGCGCGCCGCCGCCAGGAGGTCCGGCAGGCGGCGGATGGTGGGGAACGACGAGGCGCCGGCGGCCAGCGTCTGCCGCCGCCCGGCGATCAAATTGGCGCTCACATCGTGGCCCACCTCGTCGGCGAGCCCGCGAGCCTCGGCCAAGGTGCGGCCGGCCAGGACCAGCACGAACGCGTCGGCGCGCACGCGAAAGGCCCGGTCGTCGGCCGCCAGGCGGCGCTCGAGGCGCCGCGCGACGCCGCGCACGAGCTGCTCGCTGCGCTCCAGCCCGAGAAAGTCGCGGCAGTCCTGGAAATGCTCCAGGCGCAGGTAGACGACGCTGAGCGGCCGATGCTCGGCGAGCGCCGCGTCCATCCCCGCGCCGAGCAGCTCCTCGAGGCGCTCGCCGGTGTAGAAGCCGGTCGTATCGTCGACCCGGGCCGGTCGCCGCTGCCGCGCCGGCGCCCTCTTCAGGCGCGTCGCGGCGACCCAGCCGCCGGCGGCCAGCACGGCGACCTTGGCGACTCCGCCGGCGCGGCTGCCGCCGAGCGAGGGATCGGCGATCGCGAGGACGATGAGCAGCAGTAGGGCCGGCGCGAGGAGATACGGCCAGTCCCTGCGCGGTGCGCCGGCCAGCTGGCCCATGGCGAGCACCGGCACGGCGCCCAAAAGCCAGCTGTCGGCGCCGCCGGAGAACACGAGGCTGCAGCCGAGCAGCAGCCAGTCGAGGACGGCGAACGTGTGTGCGAGCTCCTCGTTACGCAGGCGCGCCACCTTCACGGAGTATGCGCCCAGCGCCACGCCGATCAGCGCGGGTACGGCGGCTTCCCAGTGGCCGAGCGCCACCGCGGCAATGGCGAGAAGGGCGAAGAAGAGGGTACGAAAGCGGCCTCGCAGAAGTGCCGGGCTACGGCGTCTGCGAGGCGGACGGCTCACCGTGACGCCGTCCTTGTCATGCGAGGCGGATGAGGTACGCACTGCATGCCGCGAGTATTCTCCCTGATTCCCGCAAATCCTTCAAGGTCGACTTAAGGGTTGGGGTTGGGGCCTCGCTGGCGCGGCCGGCGACGTCGGCTATAATCGGTGCCCCGTGGAACGCACTCTCTTCTTCTCAGGGAACGAAGCCATCGCCCACGGCGCCGTGCGCGCTGGGGCCGTTTTCGCCTGCGGCTACCCGGGCACACCGTCCACCGAGATCCTCGAGACTGCCGCCCGCCTCGAAGGCATCCACGCGCAGTGGTGCGTCAACGAGAAGGTCGCCCTCGAGACCGCCGTGGGCGCTTCGCTCGCCGGCCGCCGCGCCATCGTGACCATGAAGCACGTGGGTCTCAACGTGGCCGCCGATCCGTTCATGACTCTTTCGCTCACCGGCGTCAATGGGGGGCTGGTCATCGTGAGCGCCGACGACCCCGGCATGCACTCATCGCAGAACGAGCAGGACAACCGCGCCTACGCCAAGTTCGCCAAGGTACCTATGCTCGAGCCGTCCGACAGCCAGGAGGCCTACGACTTCGTCGCCGAGGCCTTCGCCCTGTCGGAGGAGTTCGACACGCCGGTGCTGCTGCGCTCCACGACGCGGCTTTCTCACGGCCGCGGGCAGGTCATCCCTCGCGTCTCGGTCGTGCTCGAGCCGCGCGACTACGCCCGCGACATCAGCAAGTACGTGATGGTGCCGCAGTATGCGCGCCTTCGTAACCGGCTCGTCCTCGAGCGCTTCCAGAAGCTGCGGGCGCGCGCCGAGGAGTCGTCGCTCAACGTGCTCGAAGCCGGCACCGCCGACGTCGGTATCATCGCCGCGGGCGTCGCCTACACGTATGCGCGCGAGGCTTTTCCCAAGGCCTGGTTCCTCAAGCTGGGTATGTCGCATCCGCTTCCCTCTCGCAAAGTGGCGCGGCTGTTCCAGCAGGTGGCGCGCGTGGCCGTGGTCGAGGAGCTCGATCCGTTCATCGAGGAGCAAGTCCGTGCGCTTGGCCTGCCGGTGGTGGGCAAGGAGGCGCTCCCCGCGGACGGCGAGCTCGACCAGGACATCGTCTTCCGCGCTCTCGAGCCGTTTCTCTCACGGCGGCCGCCACGCCGCCGGCGCCCGGTCTTTCCGCCGGCGCCTCGCCTCGCCGATACGCCGCAGCCTGCCGCCGGTCTGCCGGTGCGCCCGCCCGTACTCTGCCCGGGCTGCACGCACCGCTCGGTGTTCACCGCCCTGCGGCGTCACAAGCTGGCGCCCATGGGCGACATCGGCTGCTACACGCTGGGCGCGCTGCCGCCCCTGCTGGCCCTCGACAGCTGCCTCTGCATGGGCGCCAGCATCGGCATGATGGCCGGCTTCAACAAAGCCTTGGGGCGCAAGGCCGCCGCTGCCGTGATCGGCGATTCCACGTTCTTCCACAGCGGCGTCACGCCTCTCATCGATGCCTACTACAACGAGGCCGACGGACTGGTGGTCGTGCTGGACAACCGCACCACCGCCATGACGGGGCATCAGGGCCACCCGGGCACGGGTCTGCGGCCGGATCGTAGCCAGGGCCCGACGGTCGACATCAAGAAGCTGTGCGAGGGCATCGGCGTGCGCTGCCACACCGTCGACGCCAACGACTTCGGCGTCCTGGACGCGGCCATCAAGGCCGAGGTGGACGCGCCCGGGCTGGGCGTCGTCGTGGCCCTCGCCCCGTGCGTGCTGATGGTCCGCGAGAAGGCCGGCGAGATCCTCGTCGACGACGAGCGCTGTAACCTCTGCGGCCTCTGTCTCGACCTCGGCTGTCCGGCCCTGGCCCCCGCTGAAGGAACGGTGTCGGTGACCGACGTCTGCACCGGCTGCGGCCTCTGCATCGAGGTCTGCCGGCGGGGCGCCCTGAGCTACGCCGGCGCCTCAGGCGCCGGCGCCGAGGGCGCCCGGTGAACGGCACCACCACCGTTTCTCTCGTCGGCGTCGGCGGCCAAGGCATCCTGTTGGCGGCGGCGATCCTTGCCGAGACGGCTTCCGCCGAGGGCCTGGACGTCAAGGCCAGCGAGGTCAAGGGCATGGCGCAGCGCGGCGGCAGCGTGCTGAGCACGGTACGCTTCGGCCAGAACGTGTGGTCACCGGTCGCCCGCCACGCCGACGTGGTGATCGCCATGGAACTGCTGGAGGGGCACCGCGGACTCGGCCTTCTGGTCCCCCAGGGCACGCTGGTGTGTGCCACCACGACGCGCATCGTGCCCGGCAGCGTGCTGCGTCGTGAGGAAGAGTACCCCGGCGACCTGTCGGCTGCGGCCGCCGCCCGCGGCGTGAGGCTCATCGCCGTCGACGCCGAGGCGCTGGCCCGTGAGGCGGGCACCCTGCGCGCGGTCAACGTGGCGCTGCTGGGCGCGGCGAGCACGGTGCTGCCGTTCGCCGCCGCGTCGTGGCGGCGTGGTCTGGCGGCGGCGGTGCCGGCCAAGATCCTGGAAGTCAACGAGCGGGCGTTCGCTCTCGGGCGTGGCGCCGTCAGCAACGAGGAGGTCGGGCCGTGAAGGTCACGCAGCTCACCGTGTTTCTCGAGAATCGCAGCGGGCGCCTCGCGGAGGTCGCCGACCTGCTCGGCAACGCGGGCATCAACATCCGCGGGTTCTCCACGACGGAGGCCGCCGAGTACGGCATCGTGAGGCTCATCGTCACCGACCCCGAGAAGGGGCGAGCGCTGCTCCACAACGCCGGCTTCACGACGCACTTCTCGCAGGTGATCTGCGTCAGGGTCCCCGACGAGCCCGGCGGCCTCGCCCGGGTGCTCGACCAGGTGGCCGACGCGGGCTCGTCCATCGACTATATGTACAGCATCTCGTTCCAGAACATCTGCTTCGCGGTGCGCGACATCGACCGCGCCATCGAGCTGCTGGCGGACAAGGTGACGCTGCTCACCGATGAGGAGGTGCGCGCCCTGTGAGCGCGTCGTCCCCAGAGCGCCTGGCGCCGGACAACGCCGGCGGCCTCATGTGGGAGCCGGCCGCCGAGTCGCTGCCGACTCACCAGCTCGGCGAGCTGCAGATCCAGCGGCTGCGTACGATGCTCGAGAACGCCTACGCCAACGTGCCCTTCTACCGCAAGAAGCTCGACGCGGCGGGCGTGAAGCCCGGCGACGTGAGCTGCCACGGCGATCTCGCCGATCTGCCCTTCACCACCAAGATCGACCTGCGCGATCACTATCCGTTCGGCATGTTCGCGCGGCCTCGCGACCAGATCGTGCGCGTCCACGCCAGCTCCGGCACCACCGGTAACCCCACCACAGTCGGGTACACGCGTGCCGACATCGACACCTGGGGCGACCTCATCGCGCGCACCCTGGCCGCCGGCGGCGTCAAGCCGGGCGACCTGCTGCAGAATGCGTACGGCTACGGGCTCTTCACCGGTGGGCTCGGCCTGCACTTCGGCGCCGAGCGTCTGGGCTGCACCGTGGTGCCCATCTCCGGCGGCAACACCGAGCGCCAGCTCAAGATCATGCGCGATTTCGGCGCCACGGCGCTGAGCTGCACGCCCTCGTACGCGATGTACCTCGGCGACGCCGCCCGCGATCGCGGGCTGCGGCCCGAAGACCTGCCCATTCGCGTCGGCTTCCACGGCGCCGAGCCGTGGACCAACGAGCTGCGCCTGCAGATCGAGGCAGGCCTCGGTATCGACGCCCTCGACATCTACGGGCTCTCCGAGATGGGCGGCCCCGGCGTCGCCTTCGAGTGTCTCTGCAAGGCCGGCATGCACATCAACGAAGACCACTACATCGCCGAGATCATCGATCCCGAGACGCTGCGTCCCCTGCCCGAAGGCGAGGTCGGCGAGCTGGTGTTCACCACGCTGTCGCGCGAGGCGCAGCCGCTGATCCGCTACCGCACGAGGGATCTGTGCAGCATCATCTCCGCGCCGTGCGCCTGCGGTCGCACGTCCGTGCGCATGAGCAAGCCCATCGGACGCAGCGACGACATGCTGATCATCCGCGGCGTCAACGTCTTCCCCAGCCAGATCGAAGAGGTGCTCATGAGCATCCCGGAGATCGAGCCGCACTACCAGATCGTCGTGGACCGCAAGGGCTACCTCGACGTCATCGAAGTGTGGGTCGAGGTCGGCGAGGACCTCTTCGCCGAGACCATGGGCGACCTGGAGCGTTTTCAGCGCAGAGTGCAAGCGCAGATCTACAACGTGCTCAACATCCAGGCCGCGGTGAAGCTCAAGGAGCCCAAGACGATCCAGCGCTCGGAGGGCAAGGCGGTGCGCGTCGTCGACCGGCGCAAGGGGCTCTGAGCGGGCCGCTCGCGAGCGTCCGCGAGAGCGGCGGCTCGGTCGCGCGGCTATACTCGAGGAGTGACTGACTCCGCTTCAGCCCTCCCCTCACTGCGCGGCCTGCGCATCGACTTGTCCGCGCACACGGCGCGCGACGAGCACCTGTCCGCCGACGTGGCGCGCGCGTTTCTCGGCGGTCGCGGGCTGGGCGCGTATCTCGCGCTGCGCGCGCGGCTGTACGCCGTCGAGCCGCTCGCCGCGGAGAACCTCCTGATCTTCGCGCCGGGCCCCCTGACGGGCACCGGCGCCCCGGCGAGCGGCCGCTACAGCGTCACCAGTCGCTCGCCGCTCACGGGCACCGTGTTCGACGGCAACTCGGGCGGCAACTGGGGTAACGCCTTCCGCCGTATCGGCTGGGACTACCTGGTCGTCGTCGGTGCCCTGGACGAGCCCGGCTATGTGTCGATCGCCGCCGATGGCGTCGAGTGGCACGACGCCGCCGGCGTGTGGGGCCTCGACGTGCCCGCCTCGCTGGCGCGACTCCGCGAGCTGCACCCGCGCTGCGAGGCCGCGGTCATCGGCCCGGCGGGCGAGCGCGGCGTGCTCTTCGCGTCCATCGTCAACAACCGCGGGCGCTCCATCGGCCGCGGCGGCTTGGGCGCCGTGATGGGTTCCAAGAAGCTCAAGGCCGTCGTGGTGGCCGGGCACGGCGCCCAGCCCCCGGCGGTCGCCGACCCGGAGCGCCTCGAATTCATCGTGTACGAAGCCGAGAAGGTCCTCAAGGCCAACCCGATCACCTCTCAGGCGCTGCCCGAGTTCGGCACGTCGGTCCTCGTGAACGTGCTCAATCAGGCGGGGGCCTTCCCGACGCGCAACTTCCGAGAAAGCCAGTTCGAGCAGGCCGGCCAGATCTCCGGCGAGATGCTCAAGCGCGACCACGTCAAGAAGCGCGCCGCGTGTCGCGGCTGCGTCATCGGCTGCGCGCGGCGCACCACCGCCGGCGGCCAGAGCGGCGAAGGGCCCGAGTACGAGAGCATCTGGGCGCTCGGCGGCGACTGCGGCGTCGGCGACCTCACCGCCATCGTGCAGGCCAACTACGCCTGCAACCGGGCGGGCATGGACACCATCACCATGGGCTCCACGATCGCCTGCGCCATGGAGCTCACGCAAGAGGGCCTGCTGCCCGGCGGGCCGCGCTTCGGCGACGCCGCGGCCGTCGTGGCCCTCGCCGAGGCGACCGCCCTCGGGGTTGGTCTCGGCGCCGAGCTCGGCCAGGGCTCCGCCCGCCTGGCCGCCGCCCACGGCCGCCCCGAGCTTTCGATGAGCGTGAAGGGCATGGAGATGCCCGCCTACGACCCGCGGGGCATGAAGGCCCAGGGCCTGGCCTTCGCCACCAGCAACCGTGGCGGCTGCCATCTGCGCGCCAACATGCTCAACCCCGAGATCCTCGGCGTGCCCAAGATGGTCGACCGGTTCGCGACCCTCGGCAAGTCGGGGCTGCTCATCAACATGCAGAACCTCAACGCCGTGCTCGACTCGCTGAGCGTCTGCAAGTTCACGTCGTTCGCCATGAAAGAGGACTACTACGCGCGCCTGCTGAGTGCCGTGTGGGGCGAGACCATCGAGCCGCAGGAGCTGCTGCTGCTCGGCGAGCGCATCTGGACGGCCGAGCGGCTCTTCAACCTCGCCGCCGGGTTCACGCGCGCCGACGACACGCTGCCGGCCCGGCTGCTGCACGAGCCCGTACCGTCCGGGCCGGCGGCCGGCCAGGTCGT
>JAPLCL010000245.1 GCA_026392265.1 Actinomycetota bacterium | reverse complement strand
AAGCCCGAAGTCGACCTCGGCGCCCTCGCTGCGCCCGATCCAGTTGGTCTGCATGAGCTTGATCTGCTCGGGCCACTCGATGGTGCCCAGGTCGTCGAGCAGGCGCTGCGCATACTCGGTGATGCGCAGGTACCACTGCTCAAGGTCTTTCTTGGTGACGTCGCTGCCGCAGCGCCAGCACTTGCCCTGCTCGACCTGCTCGTTGGCGAGGATGGTCTTGCAGCTCGGGCACCACCATTGCTGCCCCGTCGAGCGGTACGCGAGGCCACGCTCATAGAGCAGCAGGAAGAACCACTGCGTCCAGCGGTAGTAGTCGGGGAAGCAGCTGGTGATCTCGCGCGACCAGTCGAACGATAGGCCGATGAGGTCCATCTGGCGGTGGTAGTTGGCGATGTTGCGGGCCGTCGTCACGCGCGGGTGGACGCCCATCTTGATGGCGTAGTTCTCGGCGGGCAGGCCGAAGGAGTCCCAGCCCATCGGGTGGAGGACGTTGAACCCCTGCATGCGCCTGAAGCGCGCCACGACGTCGGTGGGCACGTAGTTGCGGCAGTGGCCGACACTGAGACCGTCGCCGGAGGGATACGGGAAGAAGTCGAGGCAGTAGAACTTGGGCTTGTCGCTCTCGTCGGGAGTGCGGTAGGCGCCCGCTTCCTTCCAGATGCGCTGCCACTTCTGCTCGATGGCGTGCGGGTCGTAGCGTCGATCCATGCGATCCTCTCCGGCGGCCGTCCGCGGCGCGCCCGCGGCCGCAAGGCTCCCGGCCGCCCAGCGTCTGATTCTACACGAGCGCGGCCGAGCCTGACGGCGCGGCCGCGCCGGAGGCGGCGGGCGCCGCGAGCGCGCCGCGGCCCTCTCCTTCATCGTAGCCTCAGCGACGGTCCGCGCGGTTGCCGGCAGGCACGCCTGTGCTATACTTCCGTGCCTGCCGGCACACGTCGGCAGACCTCCGGTGGGGGTATAGCTCAGTTGGGAGAGCGTTTGGCTGGCAGCCAAAAGGTCACCGGTTCGAGCCCGGTTACCTCCACCATCTTTCCCCACCCCCACGCCCTCACCGCGCTCGTCTTTTTCGCCGGCATCGGCTCGATGGCCACGGAGATCTGCGCCTCACGGCTGCTCGCGCCCTACTACGGCTCGTCTACCGCCGTGTGGGCCAACATCATCGGCCTGATCCTCGCGGCGCTGTCGCTGGGCTACTGGTTCGGCGGCAGGCTCGCCGACCGGCATCCGTCCGCCACGCTTCTGGCGACGATCGTCATCGCCGCGGCAGCGCTCATCGCCGCGGTGCCCTTCGTGGCGCGGCCGTTCCTCGACCTCTCGGTGCGCGGCATCGAGACGCTCTCGACCGGCGCCGTACTGGGCTCGTTCGCGGCGGCGCTGGCGCTGTTCGCGCCGCCGGTGGTGCTGCTCGGTATGGTCACGCCGTTCGCAGTCAGGCTTGCGGCGACCGGCGTGGCCGACGCCGGCCGCGTCGCTGGCCGCATCTTTGCGCTCTCCACCGCCGGCAGCATCCTGGGCACGTTCTTCGCGGCGCTCATCGCCATCCCATTGATCGGCACGCAGCGCACGATGCTGTGCGCCGCGGCGATCATCGCCTTCGCCGCCGTACCGCTGATGAGCCGCCGTCGGGTCGCCCCGGGGCTCGTCGCGGCGGTGGCCATCGCCGCGCTCCTCGCCATCCCGCCGGGGGTGGTCAAGGCCGAGTCCGGCCTCATCCACGAGGAGGAGTCGCGCTACCAGTTCATCCAGGTGGTGCAGCAGGGGACCGAGCGCCGCCTGTACCTCAACGAGGGCCTCGCCATCCACTCGGTGTGGCGCTCCGACGCCGTGCTCACCGGCGGCGAGTGGGACATGTTCCTCACGGCGCCGCCGCTGCTCGGCCGTCCGGCGGCGCGTGTTGCCATTCTTGGCAACGCCGCCGGCACCACGGCGCGCGCCTTCGGCGTCTACTACCCGCTGGCGCGCATCGACGGCGTCGAGATAGACCCCGCAGTGAGCGCCGTGGGTCGCCGTTACTTTGGTCTCGACGACAACCCCGCGCTCACCGTGGTGACCGCCGATGCGCGCCCCTTCCTCCAGATGAGCCACGCGCGCTACGACCTCATCTTCATCGACGCCTACCGGCAGCCATATGTGCCCTTCTACCTCGCGACCCGCGAGTTCTTCCGCCTGGTGCGGCAGCGCCTGCGCCCCGGGGGCATCGTGGCGCTCAACGTCTCCACGGTGCCCGGCGACGACCGCCTGGCGCGCGCCGTGGCCGGTACGCTCGCCACGGAGCTCCCCCAGGTCGTCACCTGGCAGGCGCTCCGCTTCAATCAGTTCGTCGTGGGCCTGAGCGCGCCGCAGTCGCGAGCGGTCATGACCGCTCGCCTTCTGGCGGCGCCCGCCGACCTGCTTCCCGACACCCGCCTGTTCGCGCGAGACATGCGCATGGCCGCGCCGGCGGCGCGGCCATGGACCGACGACCTCGCCCCCGTGGAGTGGGTCACGGACCGCATGATCGCCGCCTACGCCCTGCGCGGCGCCGCCGGCACGGAGGACCTCCTCCCCACCGCGCCGCGCTGAGCGCCGGCTGAGGGCGGCCCCGCAAGGCCGACGGCCGTCCTCGTGGTCCGCTTCGTACCGGTCGCCGCAGCCCAGCCGGGTTTAGCGCCGGACGGCTGCGGAAACTAAGGGTTCACACGCACCGGCACATGAGGGGAGGAGGCGCGCATGGAGGAGAGGCCGCAGTTCAGCGTTGCCTACGAGACACCCAGCGGAGATATCGGTGTTGTCGTCCTCGCGGGCGAAATCGACATCTACTCGGCGCCGGAGTTCAAAGAAGTCCTCGTGAACGGCATCGAGGGGGGAGCCCGTAAAGTCATCGTCGATCTGTCCCAGGTCACCTTCATCGACTCCACCGCGCTCGGCGTGCTCGTGAGCGGCGCGAAACGCGTGCGGCCGCGCAACGGCAATCTCGACATCGTGTGCACCGACGAGAACATCATCCGTATCTTCGAGATCACCGGCCTCGATCGCATCTTCGGCATCTACCCGTCGCGCGGAGAGGCCATCAAGGCGGCCGCACCCTGAGAGATTCGGCCGTACCACGACTCAAGAAGGCGAGCCCCGGCGGGTCACACAGGGCGTTCGCCGGAGGCGAGGACGATGGAGCACCGCAGCGCGCGGCGCAGTCAGTTCGGGGCTGCTGTCTCCACAGTGTGACCGACGACATGTTGAAGACCAAGACATACGGGGTAGGGCGCATCTGCATCGTGGATGGTTGCGGTACCCTCCTGTCGGCCTACAACCCGTCCGGCGTATGTGCGCTGCACGGTGGAGCTTGGCAGGACGACTTCCACCGCAGCTCCCGCAAGTCGAGCCAGCGCGAAGAGACCACTCGCCGCTGTGCTTTCGAGCCGTGTGCGCGAGAGTTCATGACCACGAACCCGGCGAAGAAGTACTGTAGCGACGCCTGCCGTATGAGGGCGTTCCAGGCGCGCGTCATGGGGGCGCGCCGCATGGGCGACCTGCGCGGCGCCCGGCGAGCGAGCTGACCGCAGCTCAGACTTCGGCACTCGGCTTGCCACCCGGCGGGGTCTTGGGCACGTCCGATTTCTCCGCTTGGCGCCCGGCCCTCACGCGGGCGCTTGGCTGAAGGCCGGCGGGATGACCGGCAGGTGCCCGCTCAACAACCTGCTCACCGCCTCATCGACCGATTCAAAGACCGGGACCACGTTGGGCAGCCCTACCAGTGCCAAGATGTGCCGCACCTGACCCGTCGGCCGCACAAGCACGAGCTCTTTGCGACGTGCCCGCTGGTCGGTCACCAGGCGCACGAGGAAGGCGATGAAGCTCGAATCGACGAACGTCGTCTTCGCCAGATCGATCACCAGGTGGTCCTGGTGGTAAAGCGGCCCAAGGTTGCGCCTCAGGAATCGGTCGATGTCGGGCACGGTGTCGAGATCGAACTCGCCCGACAGCTCGAGGATCGGGGGTGTGGCGGCCGCCGCCGGGGAGCTGACGAGGCGGAATCTGGCCTTGTGTGCGACGAGCTCATACGGGCTGCCTGATGGACGCGCCAACGTACTACCTCCCTGTGTCGAGCCCGGCCGGCGCGGAGGAAGCGACGTCGGCGTCCCATCGCACTGAAGACCCCCTGCGCCCTTGCGAGCGCTGGCGCGACGCTAGGGCACGACGAGCGCGGTGTAAAGCCCTGGGCCGGGAGCTTTGGGAGGTTAGCGGGTCAGTCTCTGCGGTAGCCTGAAGGACGGTCGCCGGACCTCAGGCGCTGCTCGAGGCAGTCTCAGGCAGAGATCGAGCCTCGAAGCGGGCTGGCGGCTCGGCCCGGCGCCGCCTCAGGATGCGTCGGCGCGAGCCGCAAGCTTGAGCTTGCGATACTGCGGCTCGCGCTCCTTGAGCACCGTGAGGATGGGGCTGGCCACGAAGATCGACGAATACGCCCCGGACAGGATGCCGACGAGCAACGCGAAGGCGAAGTCCTTGAGTGTGGCGCCGCCGAAGAGCAGCAGGCAGAGCACGGGGAACAAGACGATCATCGTCGTGTTGATGGAGCGCGTCAGCGTCTCCCAGATGGACACGTTGACCATGTCGCCGTAGGGCATGCGGCTGAGTTTGGGCTGGTTCTCG
>JAPLCL010000221.1 GCA_026392265.1 Actinomycetota bacterium | reverse complement strand
CCCTTCTCCTTCTCGATCTGTCGCAAAGCCTCGATGATGTCCTTACTCACGATGGCCTCCGTCGGTAGCAAAGTTGTAGACCACGTGCGCCTTGGCGATGCCGTCGAGAGGCAGAGTGACGCTGCCGCCGTCGGCGAGGAGGAGCGTGATGCTCGTGGCGTCTGATGCCTTGAGGACGCCGCGGAAATTGCTGCGCCCGGCGCGCGGCGCCAGCGACTTGACGGCGACGTCCAAGCCCAGCGCCGCGGCGAAATGCGCCGGCTTGCGCAGGCGGCGGTCCAGGCCCGGAGAAGAGACCTCCAGCGCGTAGCGCTCGCGAACGACGTCCAGCGACTGGCTGATGGCCGCGCACAGCCCGAGATCGACGCCACCGGGCAGGTCGACGAACAGCGTCAGCGTGCCCATAGGGCCGCCGCGCACCTCAAGATCGACAAGCTCGACCCCGGGGAAACGTTCGGCCAGCGTGGCCTCGATCATCGCCTCAAGTTCCTCTCTGCTCTCCCTCATGAACGACCCCTGACAAGACAAAAGTCGGTGACCCACCGACTTTTCGCGCAAGAGGGCGCCTCGTGGTGTGTTTCCAGCCGATGAAGTATAGCACCCCGATTGTTAACGGTACAAGGAGCGCCCAGCCTGACGGCTCAACCGCGCCGCGATTCTGCCGATACTCGTGGCGACACCCCGCGTCCAGAGAGGCTCACCATGGGAGAGTACACGACCTTTGAGTGCCGCCAGTGCGGCTACACCGCCGACCGCATCCGTTGGGGCGTCAGCGTCTACGACCCGCGTCAGCGCTTCATGCCGGGCTACTGCGTGGAATGCAACACTATCGTCGAAGTAGATCTCACCGGCGCCGATCTGCACATCGACGAGTTTCGCTGCGTGGTCTGCGGCAGCGAGCTGTTCTTCCTCGAGAAGGCCGCTTCGTACACCTGCCCCAAGTGCAAAGCCCACGACATGATGCTGCACCAGGGCGAATACTGGTAAGGCCGCGTCCGCCGCGGAGCCGCTACTTCTCGATGATCACCGGGCTTCCCGTGGGCACGAGGCGGCTGACCTCCTGGACGGCGGCGTTCTTCATGCGCACGCACCCGTGGCTGATGGCCTTACCGATCAGCCACGGTTCGCTGGTGCCGTGGATGGCGACGAGGCCACCGTCCGGCCACCCGTTGAGCTTGGGCTGCGTGGCACTGGTGCCGAGCTGGAGCACGCCGTAGACGCCGTTCGGGTCGGGCGGCCGCAGCTTCTGCGTGATGAAGAAGTGCCCGTTGGGCGTCTCGAGGCCGGGGCGTCCGACCGCGACGGGGAATGTGCGCATGAGCTCCCCGCGGCGATAGACCGTGAGCTTGCGCTGCGACAAGTCGATGACGATCTTCGAGGCCGTCGAGTAGAAGGCCATCTGGCCGTCGCGCACCCAGCCGCGACTCTCGTTGGGCGGCCCGGGCAGCCACACGAGGTACCAGGGCACGCCGTCGACCTCGCGTACTTTGTCGACGAGGACGACCGTGGGGTAGTCCGCCGGCGTCTGCATGGGCAGCCGCGCCTGCACGGGCGCGTCGTCGGCGGGCCGGCGGCGCACCGTGATCGGGCGCCTGGCGATACCGACCGTCCAGCGCTCGTACTGGGGCGCCGGGGTGGCACCGGAGGCGGTCGGCGTGGGCATGATGACAGGCGCGAGCACCTGGCCGCCGGGGACGCCGTGGGCACGCGCGCGGACCACGGCGTAGCCGCCCAGGGCCGCGCCCAGCACGAGTGTCAGCCCCACGGCCAGTAGCAGGATCTCGCGGATGCGTGCGTTCATCGTCCTCTCAGGATAGGGCAGCCGGGCAGGCCGGCGCAATCGCCTGACACGTCTGTTCCCTCCGGTGGCGTACACTAGGCAGGCAACCGTGCAGCCAACGAAAGGAGCCTTGGGTGATCGCGGTCATCATCATCATCGTGATCCTGGTCGTGTTAGGGATCATCTTTGCCGGCATGTACAACAGCCTGGTCGGCCGGCGCAACCAGGTCGACAATGCCTGGAGCCAGATCGACGTCCAGCTCAAGCGCCGGTACGACCTCATCCCCAACCTCGTCGAGGCCGTCAAGGACTACATGTCCTACGAGCAGGAGACGCTGACTAACGTCACCGCCGCCCGCACCGCCGCCATGAACGCCGGCAACCAGGGCCCGCAGGCGCAGGCGCAGGCCGAGAACATGCTCACCGAGAGCCTCAAATCGCTGTTCGCGGTCGTCGAGGCCTACCCGGACCTCAAGGCCAACCAGAACGTGCTCAGCCTTCAGGAAGAGCTCACCGCCACGGAGAACAAGATCTCGTTCGCGCGGCAGTTCTACAACGACAGCGTCCTTACTTACAACAACAAGATCCAGATGTTCCCGTCCAACGTCATCGCCGGCATGTTCAACTTCAGCACCCGGCAGTTCTTCGAGGCGCCGGAGGGCGACCGCGCGGTGCCCAAGGTGGACCTGCGCTAGCATCCTGACGCAGCGACACGACGATGTACGAACAGATCCGCCGCAACCGGCGGGCCTCGTGGCTCCTCATGGGGTTCGTCGTCACCTTGTTCGCCGTGCTCGGCTTCGCCATCGGCGCAGCCGTCATCGGTGGTGTCAATGGAGGCATCGGCCTTCTGGGCGTGTTCGGCGTCGCGGCCATTGCCTGGAGCATCCTCGGGTACTACTCCGGCGACAAGATGGTGCTCGCCGTGAGCGGCGCCCATCAGGTCAGCCACGAGAACGAGCCGCAGCTCTTCAACGTCGTCGAAGAGATGACCATCGCCGCCGGCCTGCCGAACGTACCCGCCGTCTACGTCATCGAAGAGCGGGCGCCCAACGCCTTCGCCACCGGCCGCGACCCGCAGCACTCCTCCGTCGCCGTCACGCGCGGGCTGATGCAGCTGCTCGACCGCGAGGAGCTCCAAGGGGTCATCGCCCACGAGATGTCGCACATCCGTAACTACGACATCCGCTTCGCCACGCTCGTCGGCATCCTCGTCGGGATGATCGCCCTGGTGGCCGACTTCTTCTTGCGCTTCACCTTCTGGGGCGGCGGCGGACGGCGGCGCGGCGGCGACTCCAACGATCAGGCCGGGGCCATCCTCATGGTCGTCGCCATCGTGCTGGCGATCCTCGCCCCGCTGGCCGCCTACAGCGTGCAGTTCGCCATCTCTCGACGCCGGGAGTACCTGGCCGACGCCAGTGGCGTGGAGCTCACGCGCAACCCGCTCGGCCTCGCGCGGGCGCTGAGCGACATCGCCGGCGACCCGCGGCCGCTCCGCGCCGCCAATCGTGCCACCGCGCACCTCTTCATCGCCAACCCGCTCAAGAACAAGAAGACCAAGGAAGTGAGCGGAGTGTTCGACACGCATCCGCCGATCCAGAAGCGCATCGGCATCCTGCTGGAGATGGCGCACGTCGGCCCCGAGGCTCTGGTGCCCGGCCGCAAGGCGATGGCCGCGGCGGCCGCACTGCCGCCGCACGACCCTCCCCCACCGCCCGCGGTGCCGCCAGCTGCGCCGGCCTGACCGCGCGCCTCCGGCGGGTCACTCCAGAGCGCTCAGCGCCTCGCGATACAGGTCGCTCTGGGGCCTGAGAGCGCGGGCCAGCCGCAGGTGAGCCCGCGCCTCGTCGGTGAGTCCCAGTTTGAGCAGGCAGCGCCCGAGCGCGTACTGGGCGTAGTCGTTGTCCGGCGCATCCCCCAGCACGTCACGAAACCGCACGGCCGCCTGCTCGTGCATGCCGAGAGTGAACTCGGCTCTGCCGAGTGCTTCGCGGATGGAGTTCTTGCCGGGCTCGAGGCGCAGGGCCTGTTCGAGCAACATGGCAGCCTGCGCCGGATGCTGCTCGCGGAGAAAGGCGATGCCACGCTGAAACAGCGAATAGGCCTCGCTCTCGTCTTGAAACGCCGGTTCGCGCCGGGGCGTGTCGTCCACGCGGCGCCCTCAGAGGCCGAGCTGCGGCGCGATGCCTTGCATGGCCGCCAGCCCGATACCCATGAACTCGTCGAGCTCCAGGCCGAGCTCGCCGCAGCGCACGATGGCGTCGCGGTCGACGCCGCGCGCGAAGGCGCTCTCGCGAAAGCGTTTGCGCACCGACTTGAGCTTCACCCCGGCGAGGTCCTTGTCGGGGCGCACCAGCGCCGCGGCGGTGATCAAGCCGCTCAGCTGGTCCGTGGCAAGGAGGGCGATGTCGAACGACGACACGGCGACCACCCCGGTCGCCGGGTTGTGAGCCATGACGGCGTGAGCCACTTCCTCGGGCACACCGAGCTCGCGCAGCGTCTCGGCGGCGACGACGCCTTGCTGGGAGAAGTCGTCGGCCGTGTCTTCGCAATCGAGGTCGTGAGCGAGACCGGCGAGCCCCCAGAGCTCGGGATCCTCGCCGAGACGCGCGGCCAAGCCACGCATGATCGCCTCGGTGGCCAGCATATGGCGCCGCAGGTTCTCGTTGAGGACGCGCGCCTCGACGATCGCGAGGACTTCATCGCGCGGCAGCGTGCTCATCGCGCCTGCAGTCCGGCTTCGATCTGGTCCGCGATCGCCGCGGCACAGGCGCGCTTACTGGTCCGCGGCACCTCGATCTCCTCGCGGGCCGTGATGATGGTGATCGCGTTCTCGTCGGCGCCGATGCCGACGCCCTCGGCGAGGATGTCGTTGAACACCAGCAGGTCCACGCCCGTGGCCGCTTTCTTTTCGCGGGCGCGCTGCAGCCGCGGCCCTGCCTCGGCGGCAAAGCCGACGCGGAACAGGCCGGGCCTGGCCGTCCCGGCGAGGATGTCGACGGTACGCACCAGGTCGAGCGTGAGGGCCTCACGGTCGCCGCGCTGGATCTTGCCGGCCTCCTCGCTGCGAGGCTTGAAATCGGCGACCGCCGCGGCCATGACGAGGACGTCGGCGTCGCGGACCTGTTCGCGGACGGCCGCCCCCATGTCGTCGGAGCTCTCGACGCGCACGACCCCGTAGGGCGCACCGTCTGCCGGCTGCGTGGTGACCAGCGCCACGCGGGCACCGCGCAAGTAAGCCTCGTCGGCGACCGCCCTGCCCATTTTGCCGCTGGAGCGATTGCCGATGAAGCGCACCGCGTCGATGCGCTCGCGGGTGCCTCCCGACGTGACGACGACCTTTTTGCCGGCGAGCGGCCCTGCGGCAGTGCCGGCGAACGCGCGCCGCACGGCCAGACGGATCGCTTCAGGTGGAGCCATGCGGCCGGAGCCCTCTTCCCCGCAGGCCAGCTCGCCCTCTTCAGCGGGCAGCACCTCCACCCCGCGCGCGGCGAGCAGGCGCAGGTTGGCTACCGTGGCGGGGTGTTCGTTCATCGCCCAGTTCATGGTGGGCGCCACGATCACTGGGCCGCGGAATGCCAGGTAGATGGCGGTGAGCAGGTTGTCGGCGAGGCCGGCGGCCATCTTGGCGAGCGTGTTGGCGGTCGCCGGGGCGACGACCATCACGCGCGCCGTTCGCGCCGCCTCGATGTGCTGGAACCAGCCGCCGCTCGCCTGCCAGGCGCTCTCGTCGTCGAGGGCCGGCGCCTGCGACACCGCGGCGAAGGTAAGCGGCATGACGAAGCGCTGTGCCGCCTGCGTGCTCACCACCAGCGGCTGAAAGCCGTCCTTGACCAGGCCGCGCACCAGCTCGACCGCCTTGTAGATGGCGATGCCGCCGGTGACGCCGACCAGAACGGTGCGCTCGCCGGCCGGCGCCGTGGGGGTCTGGCCGCTCACGATCCGCTCAGTCCGGAGCCTGGTACTCGATCTTGTTGTCGACGATCTCCTCGAAGGCGATGGTGAGGAGGTTGGTGCTGCGCGTATTGATGAGCGGCGGAGAGAGCTCCTCGATGCCCATCGTGTTCTCGCCGAGGCTGTGGTAGTAGCTGTTGATCTGCCGCGCGCGCTTGTCGGCGATCATCACCCAGGCGTACCGCGAGCCGCCGGCGTGCGGCAAGAGCTCGTCGATGCGGGGCTTGTCCACT
>JAPLCL010000313.1 GCA_026392265.1 Actinomycetota bacterium | reverse complement strand
ATGACCGTCTTCGACAACGTCGCGTATGGTCTGCGTCAGCACTACCGACTCAGCCGCTCCGATCTCTCCAACCGCATCGAAGACGCGCTCAAACGCTCCGCCATCTGGGACGAGGTCAAGGACAAATTACACCAGCCCGGCAACGCGCTCTCCGGCGGTCAGCAGCAGCGGCTCTGCATCGCGCGGGCGATCGCCGCCGCGCCCGACGTGCGGCTCTTGGACGAGCCCTGCTCGGCCATCGACCCGGTCGGTACGGCCAAGATCGAGGAGCTCATCCTCGCGCTCAAGAGCAAGTACACGATCGTGCTGGTCACGCACAACATGCAGCAGGCGGCCCGCGTCAGCGACTACACGGCCTTCTTCTTCCAGGGCCGTATCGTCGAGTTCGGGCCGACGACGAAGATCTTCTCCAACCCCGTGGAGAAGCAGACCGAGGAATACATCACCGGCCGCTTCGGCTGAGCCGCGAGGATCCAATGACGCATCTGGAGCGAGAGATCGAGCGGCTCAAACGCAAGATCCTGGGCCTCGGAGCCCTGGTCGAGGACAATCTGCGGCTGGCCTTCCAGGCCATCGAGGCCCGCGACGCCGACAAAGGTCACCGGGTGATGGTGACCGACATCCTGATCGACGACCAGGAGGTCGACGTCGAGGAGGAGTGCCTCAAGATCCTGGCTCTCTATCAGCCGGTGGCGAGCGACCTGCGCTTCCTCGTCGCGGTCATCAAGATCAACAGCGAGCTCGAGCGCATCGGCGACCTCGCCGCCAACATCGGCGAGCGCGCCATCTCGCTGGCCCAGGAGCACCCGGTGCCGGTGCCCGGCGGCTTCGCCGTGATGGCGGAGCGCACCGGAAGCATCCTCTCGAAGGCGCTCGACGCACTGGTGAGGCAGGACGCGGCCACGGCGCGGTATGTGCTCGCCTCCGACGACGAGATCGACGCACTCTACCGGACCCTGATCGAGGACCTCAAGGGTGTTCTGCGCACGTACCCGGAGCATCTCGACGCCATCGTGCTCCTGTTCCACGTCGCGCGGTACCTCGAGCGCCTGGCGGACCACGCCACCAACATCGCCGAGGACGTGCTCTACATGGTAGAGGGCGAGATCCATCGGCACCAGATGCCCGACACGCTGGCCGAGCTGTTTCGTTGGGACGACAGCAAGATGTGAACGCCGCCAAAGCTTGACCCGTCCTTCCCGGCGGCGCGGACTTCCTGCCTCGCGCCGCCCGCAGGAAGGCGCACATGCGACCCGGGCCCACCCCCTACCGGGCCCGGGTCGCTCCGCGTACGGGGTGGCCGGCTTACTGGACGGTGACCGTGACGGTCGGCGTGTGGGCCTTGCCTGAGGAGAAGTAGTACTTGGTGGCCTGCTCGGGGCTGATGCCTTCGCTGTACTCGGAGTAGGTCGCCTTGTAGCCACTGCCGAGGTTCTCGCTGGCGCGCGTCGTAACCACGCTGCGGCTGTGCCACTGGTCGTCGTAGGAGAACACGAGCTTCACCGTCTCGCCGGCGGCCAGCGCCGGGTAGATACGCCCCGTGAGGGTCAGGCTACCGCCGGGGCTGATGCTCGCGTGATCGCGCGGCGCCGGGCTGATCGACATGCTCGTGAAGAGGGCCCAGGTGCTGTTGAGGCCGAGCTTCATGCGCAGCTCGTTGCCGTCCATGAACTTCACGCCGCCGCTACCGATGAGCGCGGCCTTGACGATGCGCGGCGAGGAGCCGCGCTTGACCGTGTAGACGGCGCGCAGAGAACCCTTGGCTGCGAGAGGGCCGTCGAGCTCCGCCGCGGTGCGACGAAGTGGGCCCCAGTCGTGGAGAGAACCGTAGGTGTCGTAGGGATCGTCAACGCCCTTGAGGTACGGGATGGGCGCGGCGCCGGGCCAGCCGTCCTCGATGTTCTCGGTGTGGCCACCGGAGCATGAGAAGTAGACGGCCAGGATGGGCTTGCCGTCGTATTCGGGCACGACGCCGGCGGTGGCCTGCACGGCGGCATCGGTGCGCGGGTCTTCGATGCCGATGCCCACGTAGGCCTGGCTGCGCACGTCGCAATACACGTCCCAGGACTGGCTGGGCTTGCGCGAGCCGAGCGCGAAGGCGCGTGCGGCGCAGGAGGCGGCCTTGAGAGCCTCCGCCGGCCACGACGGCGACACTTCGTGCGGCACGGAGCCGCGCAGGTAGCTTTCGAGCGGGACGCTGTTGATCATCATCAGCGAGCCGCCGCTGCGCACCACGCGGACCACGCCGCGATACGGGCCCGTGTCGCCGAGGTCCGTCGCCGTGAGGACGCGCAGGGCCCCGGAACTGGGGGTGAACGTGACCGGGGAGCTGAAGTCCTTGCTCACGCCGCCGGCGACGACCCGGTACGAGCCGTTGACGTAGGTCGTGGTCGCCGTGGCGCCCGCCGGGATCTGCAGAGGGCTGCCGGTGCCCGCGGCCGTGTAGGCGCTCGGGCAGCTCACCTTGACGGAGCTCAGGCCGCTGCGCAGGCGTACGCGGATGTCGCTGTTCGCGGTGTCGCCGAAGGTGATGCCGGTGTAGTAGTGCTTGAGGATGGCCTTGTACTCCCAGCCGTGCTTGGCGTACCCGTAGCAGCCCCACTGCGACATGCCGATGCCATGGCCCCAGCCGTGGCCGTCGATGAGGAAGGCGCTCTCGGACGTCCAGGCGCCGGCAGGGCCGGCGGCGACCAGCAGCATGAGAACGGCGAGGGCGCCGGCGAGCGTCAGCTTGCCCCGGCGCCCGAGCCGCGCGACGCGGCGCGGCCGCTGGGCGGGCCCAGCGCTGTCGGTGCTGCGGGGGTGGCGCTGTGATGTGAGGGAAAAAGGGTCCATGTGGGGGGAGGCATCGACGCGTGCCTCGGGTCAGGATACGTGCCCGGCCCGGGCGGGGCAAACGCGCGCTTGCGGTGCCGCCTGCTTCTGGCATCGGCGCCGTTCTCCTTTTCTTGAGGCCCACACTCCCCCGGCGGCGTGCCACGGGGCGACCAGTACCGTTGAGCGTGCTACCCTGTGACGCTCCGCATGAGGAATGCACCGGACGGCGGCGAATGAGCCCGTGGGGCCGTGAGCGCGGCC
The DNA here is from genome assembly GCA_026392265.1 of Actinomycetota bacterium. Classification (GTDB taxonomy): domain Bacteria; phylum Actinomycetota; class Thermoleophilia; order UBA2241; family UBA2241; genus CAIXSE01. The sequence goes on along the minus strand of JAPLCL010000313.1, from coordinate 8,896 downwards.
CCGCGGGCGCTCAAGACGCCGTCCGGCGTGCCGATAGCAGGACTGGAGCATGACCAGACTCCCGCACAGATCCCTCGTCATCATCGCGGTCGCGCTGTGCGCGGTCGCGTCCGCGGCCGTCGCCGCGCCGCGCGCCCGCGCCCAGAGCTACACAGACGTGCCGAAGTCACACTGGGCGTACACCGCCATCGAGGCGGTCACCGAGCGCGGCCCCACCGGCCACAAGGTCCTCGACGACTACGGCGAGGTCTTCAAGCCAGAGAAGGCCATCACCCGCGAATTGCTGGCTCGTTCCCTGGTGCTCGCCTCCGGCAACTACGGCGAGGCCGTCAAGACCGTCGCCGTCAAGGACGTGGCAACGACTGACCGCTACTACGACGTCATCCAGGTGGCGCTTGAGCACGGCTACATGAATCTGGGCGCGGACGGCACCTTCAGGCCGCAGGACCCGGTGCCCGCCGCCCAGGCGGAGGTCGCGATGGTCCGCTGGCTGGAAGAGCGGTATGCGTCGTCCGACTGGTCGCTGCTCTCGAGCCTCAAGCCGTCGCGCTGGCAGCCCAACGACGGCTGGAAGACCGCCGCGCCCGCCTACCTTCCGTACGTCGTGGCCTCGCGGCAGCTGCAGCTCCGCTACAACCATCCGTCAGACGCCGACGAGCACGAGGTCACGCCCGACCAGGCCATCGATCGCGGCGAGATCGCCTACATGTTCTGGCGCGCCTACGCGGTGAGCGGCGAGTGGATGCTGTACGGCCTCGCCGACTACAAGAGCATCGCCTTCCCGCCGCTCAGTGAGCGTCAGCGAGAGATCGCGGCCTTCGCCCTCAAGTTCGTCGGTTATCCCTACATCTGGGCCGGGGAATACCCGACCAAGGCCTCGCCCTACGGTACGCAGAAGGCCGGCGGCTTCGACTGCTCGGGCTTCGTCTTCTACGTCATGAAGATGCACTTCGACTACCCCATCACGGTGAACGAACGCGGCGCCCACGACATGGCCGCGCGCGCCAAGCCGCGTATCACGCGGAAGCAGCTCCAGTGCGGCGACCTCATCTTTTTCGGGCCCCAGGGGAAGAAGTCGGGCGTGGAGTCCATCTACCACGCAGGTCTGTACCTCGGGGACGGCTGGTTCATCCACTCCACGGGCTCCACTGACGGCGTCACGCTGTCGTCTCTCGACAGCTCGAGCTACTACAAGAGCTACTTCGCCTGGGGCCGCCGCGTGCTCGAGCCTTCCGAGCTGCCCGCGGCGGACACCCAGGCCGCGCCGGTGCCGGCCGTCGACTGACGGCGCGGCCGCCACTCCAGCGTCGAGCGCCAGTGCGCTACACTGCCGTCATGTGGCTGCGCCCGCTTCTCCTCCTCTCGCTGTGCCTGATCGCGCCGGCGCTGGGGATCGCGCCGGCCGGCGCCTGGGCCGCGAGCCCGGGAGCCGCGCCGGAACCCGTCGTGACGCTGAAGGCTCCGTCGAGCCTGTGGCTTGGCGACACCGTGACCCTGCGGGTGACCGTCGAGCCGGCCATCCCCGGCGCCGCCGTCGTCGTCGAGAGCATGGTGGACGGCGCCTGGGCGCCGCTCGCCGGCGGTTCGCTGGACGAGGCGTCTCGTCTCTCCCTCGCCTGGCAGCCCGACACGTACGGGTACGTCCGTCTGAGGGCCAGCCTCGAGGCCGGCCTCGACTACGCGGCCGCCGTCTCGGCGACCAAGCGCGTTGTCGTGAACCGGCCGAACAAGCATGACGTCCCCTACCGCTTTGCCCACTACGTCGTGATCGTCGTACACGAGTACAGGCTCTACTACTACGAGCACGGCCGGAACGTGCGCACCTTCAACGTCGCTCTGGGGAGGCCGGGCTATCACACGCCGATCGGCAGCTTCCACATCTACGCCAAGCGGCGGCCCGCCGCCGGTCCCCTGGGAGCCTGCGTCATGTACTACCACCAGCCGGGCGGGATCGCGATCCACGGCACCGACCAGCCGTACCTGCTGAAGCGCTTCCCGCGGCCCTTCTCCCACGGCTGCGCGCGCATGTACAACTCGCAGGCGCTCTGGCTCTACGCGCGCTGCCCGCGCGGCACGCCGGTGCACAACATCCGCTGACCGCCCCGGCGCGCCGGCCGGGATCCCGGCCGGCGCCAAGGCTGGCCTGCCGCCACCGTCGTGCCGTACACTCCGCCCAGATCGGTCGACTCAACGGGGGGTTCCGTGTACGCACTGCTGAACAAGGCATCTTCGATCCTGGTCTTCGCCCTGCTGCTGGTGCTCGTCGCGACGGCCGGCGTGGCGCTCGCGGCCGCCGCGTACGGCGCTCCTCCGGTCGGCTCCGCCCACCCGGCTCTGTCGCTCACCGCGACGCCCAGTTCTGTGCGCAGCGACCAGTCCACGAAAGTCACCGCACACATAGGCATACGCGGGGCTGCCTTGCAGCTCAGCCGCCGCTACGCCGGTGACGTCGAGTTCACCTGGTTGAGAACGCTTACGAGCGACGCCGACGGCGCGGCGAGCTGGGAGCCACGCTCGCGACGCACCGTGGCGTACCGCGTCGAGTTCGCCGGCGACGCCACCTACGCGGCGGCCGGCGCCGAGACCACGGTGAGCGTGCGGCCGCGCGTCGCACTTACGACATACTCCGCGGGGACCGTCTTCACCGGCGACCGCGTGAGCGTCAGCGTGAAGGTCTCCCCCGCGCGACCAGGCGGCACGATCGAGCTCGAGCAGTGGGACGGCGTGGCCGGCGAGTGGCGCGCGCTGCAGTCACTCACCCTCGGCGGCGGATCGCGGGCGCAGTGGATGTGGCGGCCGGAAGTCACCGGCCGCCAGAAGCTGCGCGCCCGCATCGCCGCCGACGCCGACCACGCTGCCGCCGTCAGCGGCGTGCGCACCCTGGAGGTGTTCGACGCGAGCAACCCGTACGGCGTCCCCAGCACGTACCCGCACCTCATCCTCGTGGACCGTTCGCAGTACAAGCTCTACTACTACGAGCGCGGGCGGGTCGTGAAGGTGTTCGACTGCGTCCTTGGGCGCCCGTCCCTGCCGACGCCGCTGGGCCACTACAAGATCTACGCCAAGGACGCCCACATGTACGGTCCCTACGGGCCGCGGCGCATGCGGTACCTCGGCGCCTACGCGATCCACGGCACCAACGAGCCCTGGCTGCTGAGCCGCTCCCCGCGCAACTACTCGCACGGCTGCACGCGGCTCTCCAACCCTCACATCCTGTGGCTCTTCGACCGCGTGCACGTGGGCACGCCGGTGTGGAACGTGCCCTGAGCCCGAACGGCGCGCGGGCGTCGACCCTGCCTCAGTCGAGCTCCGCGTACTGCTGCTCGTAGTACGTGCGCCACTCCCCCGACTTGATCGTGCGCCACCAGCCGGGGTTGTCGCGGTACCAGGACACCGTGCGCTCGAGGCCTGCTTCGAACGGCGTTTCGGGGCGCCAGCCGAGGGCGCGAAGCTTGCCGCAGTCGATGGAGTAGCGGCGGTCGTGCCCGGGGCGGTCGCTGACGAAACGGATGAGCTCCGGGCTCTTACCCAGCAGCTCGAGGATCCGGCGCGTCAGGGCGAGATTTTGCACCTCGTTGCCGCCGCCGATGTTGTACACCTCACCGAGGACGCCCCGGCGCAACACGGCGTCGATGCCCGCGCAGTTGTCGTCCACGTACAGCCAGTCGCGCACGTTGAGGCCGTCGCCGTACACCGGCAGCGCCTGGTCGTCGATGGCGTTGGTGATGAAGAGAGGGATGATCTTCTCGGGATACTGCCAGGCCCCATAGTTGTTGGAGCTGCGGGTGATGAGGACGGGCGCCCCGTAGGTGCGGTGGTAGGCGAGCACGAGGAGGTCGGCGCCGGCCTTGCTGGCGGAGTACGGGCTGGACGGCGCGAGGTCTGACTCCTCGGTGAAGGAGCCGGATTCCGTGGAGCCGTACACCTCATCGGTGGAGATCTGCACGTAGCGCGCGATGCCGAGCTCGCGGACGGCTTCGAGCAGCGTGTGCGTGCCGAGCACGTCGGTGCTGATGAAGTCCTGGGGCCCGCTGATGGAGCGGTCGACGTGCGTCTCGGCGGCGAAGTTGACCACGGCGTCGGCGCCGTGAAGAGCCGCACGCACTACGACCGCGTCGCAGATGTCGCCCTTGACGAAGGCGTAGCGCGGGTCGTCCTCGATGTCGCGCAGGTTCTCGAGGTTGCCGGCGTAGGTGAGCTTGTCGAGATTGACGATCTCGAGGTCGTCGTAGCGCCGCAGCATGAAGCGCACGAAGTTGGCGCCGATGAAGCCGGCGCCGCCGGTCACCACGAGTCTCACGATGTCGCCTCCCTGTCGTTGACGCCGGCCGGTCAGCCGAGCGGGATGAGCCTGTCGACCGCCTCGGCCACGCCGCCCGCCCAGTGCGGCAGCCGGGGGATCGGGCGCTCGCTGGCGAGCGCCGAGAAGGCCGGCCGTGGCGCCGGCCGGCCCAGCTCCGCGGTCGTGATCGGAATGATCTCTACTGCGATGCCGGCGAGCTGCACCACCTCGCGGGCCAGTTCACACCAGGAGCAGTAGCCGCTGCCCGCCATGTGGTAAAGGCCCGGGGCGACGCCTTGGCGAAACGCCTCCTCGACGGCCGCGGCGAGGTGGCCGGCGTACGTCGGCGAGCCGACCTGGTCGTCCACGACCCTGAGCGGCTGGCCCTCGCCGGCGTTCTGCGTCGCGGCGGAGAGGATCGTCTTTACGAAGTTCCTGCCCGTGTCGCTGAAGAGCCAGGCGGTGCGCACGACGATGCCACGCACCCAGCTCAGCACCTCCTCCTCACCGGCGAGCTTGGTGCGCGCGTAAACGCCCAGCGGATGGGTGGCGTCGCTCTCGACGTACGGGCTGCCCTTGAAGCCGTCGAACACGTAGTCGGTGCTGAAGTACACGACGGTGGTGTGGGTGCCGCGCACGGCCTTGATCACGTTGCGCGTGCCCTCCACGTTGATGGCCTCGGCGAGGACGGGGTCCGCCTCGGCGCCGTCCACGTCGGTATAGGCCGCGGTGTGCAAAACGATGTCGGGGGCGAAGCTGTGCACGGCCGCGTGGACAGCATCCGCGTCGCGGATGTCGAGCGCGGCCTCCCTGCTGAGAAACACCTCGCCCTCGAGGGTCTTCGCGAAAGCCGTGGCCAGCTGGCCGCCGGCGCCCGTGACGAACCAGCGCAGCATCGCTTCGCCGGCTGCGCCTAGCGCAGCTGGACGCCCCAGTCGTAGGGGATCGCGGGCGTATCGTGCGGAAGCTCGCTCTGGTCCGGATCGTCGTACTTGTAGACCTCGGTGGGCGCGTTGACGATGTACGCCTCCTCGGTGCTTACGCACTTCCAGCCGTGCCACACGCCGGCCGGTACGCGCACCAGGAGCGGGTTGTGCTCGCCGAGGAAGAACTGGTCGAGTTGACCGACGGTCGCGGAGGGCTCGTGCCCCGGCGCGGCCGCGAGGCCTTCGGCGCCGCGGCCGTCGAACAGCACGAGCTTGATCATGCCCTTGACGCAGACGATGTTGTCCAGCTGCGCGTCATGCAGATGCCAGCCCTTGACGACGCCCGGGAACGTGGTCGTCATGTAGAATTGGCCGAACGCGATGAACAGGTCGTCGTCCCTGCGCAGGCACTCCATGAGGCGGCCGCGCTCATCGGGGACCACCTTGAGCTTCTTGGTCATGACACCGTCGATCATGTTGTCGTCCCTTCTTCGTGGGCGCGGCCGGCCTGTGCCCGTCTGCGCCTACAGGATGCCGATCTGGCTGGAGTCGCCGACCATGAAGCGGTAGGCCACAGGAAGCGCTTCGCTGTGGGCGATCACGCAGTCGCGCCCGATGAGGCTGTCGGACATACGCGCCCCCAGGCGGCAGATGCGGCTGTTCTCGAGGATGATGGAGTTCTCGATCTCGGCGTGCTCGACGACGACCCTGTCGCTGATCGCCGTGTATGGCCCCACGAAGGTGTCGCTGAGGCGGCAGCCGGCGCCGATCACCACGGGTCCGCGCACCGTGCAGCGCTCGATGAGGCTGCCTTCGCCGACCTGCACCGGGCCCTCGAGCGTGGACTCGACGATCTCGCCGCGCACGTCGCGCTCGATGGTTCCGAGGATGAGCCGGTTGGCCTCGAGCATATCTTCGAGCTTGCCGGTGTCTTTCCACCAGCCGGTGACCGTATGCGGTTCGACGCGCAGGCCGCGGTCGATCATGTGCTGGATGGCGTCGGTGATCTCGAGCTCGCCGCGGGCGGAGGGCGTGATGGCTTTCACGCTCGCGAAGACGGCCGGCGTGAAGAGGTAGACGCCCACCAGTGCCAGGTCGCTGCGCGGCTCCGCCGGTTTTTCCACGAGCTGCACGACGCGCCCGTCCTGCAGCTCCGCGATGCCGTACTCGCTGGGGTCCTTGACGCGCTGCAGAAGGATGAGCGCGTCCGGCTCGCTACGCTCGAAGGCGCGCACGAACGGCGCGATACCCTCCTTGAGCAGGTTGTCGCCGAGGTACATGACGAAAGGGCTGTCGCCGAGGAACTCCTCGGCGATGAGAACGGCGTGCGCCAGACCCAGCGGGGCCTCCTGCGGCAGATAGGTGACGCGGAGCCCGAAGCGGCTGCCGTCGCCGACGGCGGCCTCGATCTCGGCGCGCGTCTCTCCGACGACGATGCCGACATCGTCGATGCCGGCCGCGCGCATTGCCTCAAGGCCGTATAACAGCACAGGCTTGTTGGCTACGGGGACGAGCTGCTTGGCGGAGGTGTGGGTGATGGGGCGCAGGCGAGTGCCGGCGCCGCCGCTGAGGACGAGTCCCTTCACAGCCGATCTCCTCTCGGCGCCGGCCTCAGATGGTCTCGCTGTCGCTGAGCTCGGCGTCGGTCTCTGTGGACAGCAGGTCGAGCACGCTGTACTCGTCCACGACCTTGCCGACGAACACGACATTGGGCCCAGCCCACAGCGTGACCCGGGCGCCGACGGGCAGCGGCAACGCGCCGCCGCCGAGCATGATGTTGGTCAGCGTGGAGCGTTCGATGTCGCGCTGTACTTCGCAGCTGTCGATGGCGAAGGGCTGCGAGTCTCCGAACTGCAGACGGGGCTCTCTGCTGGCGTCGATGATCACGCGCCGGAGTATAGCACCCTCGGGCTCTGGCCTCGATGCGCCATTCGTGCTTTAGTTGGGGTCAGTGTGCGGTCCACCTGTGGGGGGAAACCGGCCGCTCCCACGCATCTACTCATCGCCGCCCTCGCAGGCACCGCCCGGGCGGACAGGAAGGAGCGAACATGGGAGGCAAGCGGAGGATGGGGCACCGTCGTGCGCTCGTGATCGCAGCCGTCGCGCTGCTCGGCGTGGGGCTGGTGTGGGGCCTGGGCTCGGCGCTTGCCGGCGGGGAGAGCGCATCGCCCGCCGCCGGCAAGACCACCCTGCGGCTCGGCTGGACCAACGACCCCGACAACCTCAACCCGTTCATCGGGTACGAGTCATCGTCCTACGAGATCTGGGCGATCAACTACGAACTGCTCGTGGGCTTCCGTGCCAGCGACATGGCCAACGTCCCCGGCGTCGGCTTGGCCACGAAGTGGGAGACCTCGCCCGACGGCAAGGTCTGGACCTTCACGATCACCGACAAGTCCAAATGGCAGGACGGCGTGCCGCTCACCGCTCGTGACGTGGCGTTCACGTACAACTACGTCATCAATCCGGCTCATCCGATGAGTATGTTCATCGACTACATGAAGTTCATCGAGAAGGTTGAGGCGCCCAACGACACCACTGTCGTCTTCACCTGCAGCAAGCCCAAGGCCAACATGCTCGGGCTCTGGATGCCCATCCTGCCCGAGCACATCTGGAGCAAGATCAAGCCGGCGGACGCGGAGAAGAGCTTCAAGAACCCGCCGCCGATCATCGGCTCCGGTCCCTTCCAGACGGTCGAAGTGAAGAAGGGTGGCTTCATACGCCTGGTCGCCAACAAGGACTACTGGAGAGGCGCCCCCAAGATCGACGAGGTCATCTACCAGACCTACCAGAACCAGGACACGATGGCGCAGGACCTCAAGACCGGCGCCATCCAGACCGGCTGGAACGTCCCGTCCGCGCAGTTCAAGACTCTGGATGCCGAGCCCGCTCTGACCGGCATCCGTGCGGTCACCATCGGCTTCGACCAGCTCGGCTTCAACTGCGCCGACCAGAAGATCTTCCCGAAATCGACGGGTCACCCCGTCCTGCAGGACCCGGCCTTCCGCCAGGCGCTGCAATGGGCCGTCGACAAGGCCAAGATCGTCTCGATCGGCTACAACGGCAACGCCGCGCCTGCCGACACCATCGTCACCCGCGACTTCTACTCGGACGAGTCCGACTTCCACTGGTCGCCGCCGGTGGGCGACCCCGCCACGTACACGTTCGACCTCGAGAAGGCCAAGGCGGCGCTCGACGCGGCCGGCTACACCGACGGCGACGGCAACGGCATCCGCGAGTACAAGGGTAAGGACATCAAGCTGCGCCTTTACGCTCGCTCCGAGAGCCCCGAGAGTCAGAACTGCGGCAAGCTCATCACCGGCTGGTTCGAGAGCATCGGTCTCGACATCAACTACCAGGTGATCGACGACGGCGCCCTCGGCGACAAGCAGTACGCCTACGTCGGCGACCAGTACGCTCCCGACTTCGACATGTTCATCTGGGGCTGGGGCGGCGACGTCGACCCCAACTTCATCCTCTCGATCCTCACGACCGATTCGATCGAAGCCTGGAGCGACTGCATCTGGTCGAATGCCGAGTACGACAAGCTCTTCCTCCAGCAACAGACGACCATCGATCTGCAGCAGCGCATCGAGCTCGTCAAGCAGATGCAGCAGATCGTCTACAAGGAATCGCCGTACATCCCACTGGTCTACCCGCTCGACCTCGAGGTCGCCGACACCACCAA
>JAPLCL010000174.1 GCA_026392265.1 Actinomycetota bacterium | reverse complement strand
GACACCGGTGGTGAACACCCAACCGTGGCACGGAACCCCGCATGCGGCTGGTACGAGAACGGCGCCGGAGATCCCGGCAGTGGGCATCGCAGTACGCGAAGTGCTGATGCGCGGTCCGAGACCGGCCCCCAGTGCGCTGCTGAGGCCGCCTCGCGGACCGCGCGCGCCTGGATTCCATCTCCGGAGCCCCCTCCATGGAAGACGTGCACGTTGGTTGTGTAACGATTCACATAACACGACCGACTTCCCACGTCAAGGTATGCTGAGCGGCCCAGCGAACCAGAGGATGGGCAGACCCTCCGCGCAGACCGGCCGTCGCTGCAACACGGTCCACTCTAGGGAGCCCGTGGCCGTCGCGCGTCACCCGAAGAGGGTGATGGCGCCGACAGAAACGGTGTCAGATCTGGCAACGCGTGGCGGGAGCGTCGGGCGCGGGCGCGGGGACTTCGGGCGCTGGGCGCGCGGGAGCAGCCGCCCGCGCCCCTCAGACCCGCGGCCTACCCGTGAGCCTCGCTGCCGCCGCTCGACGCCGTGGCGCCTGGCGCCGGTCCGGCCGGCGCTCCCGGGACGAGCGGGCTCAGATCGACGGCCTCGAAGATCTTGTGCAGTGCCGAGACGAGGGCGCCCTGGGAGTGGCCGCGGTAGCGGTAGCGCACCAGCGCCTCGATGGCGCGACGCTCGGTGAGCACGTTGCGGCCGACGAGCAGCCGCTGGAAGAAGACGTCGGCCGACGCCATCATGAGCGTGGTGCTGCAGGCGACGACCACGCCGGCCTCGTCGATCTCGAGCACCACGCCGACGCGCTTGTACATCGCCTGGTGACTGACGTCCTGGGGCAGACGCGCGTAGCCCGAGAAGAGGAAGGTGGCAGGCGCGCTCGTCATGTACGCAGCCTAGCACAGGCGCGCTCGCGCGAGGCGGGCGGCGGCACTGCCTGTTGCATCGCCGCCGCTCCCGTGTATCATGAACCCGCTGCCGCATGGCTCGGGCCGGCGGCGTTCCCACCGGCCCCTCCGTCAGGCCCTGCTCCCCCAGCTGAGACGCACCGTGCTCGCTGGGGTTTCCGCGTTAAGGAGCCCCTCACCGACTCGAGGAGGGATGGCAGATGGCCGAACACAACGGCCTGGACGGCAAGCTGATGACCGTCGGGGAGGCCGTCGAGCGCTTCGTGCCCGACGGCTGCCAGATCGCCGTCGGCGGCTTCACGATCACCCGCAACCCGATGGCGGCGGCCTACGAGATCGCCCGCCGCCGCATCAAGGACCTGCACCTGGTGGCACACAGCAACGGCCAGGCGCTGGATGTGCTCGTGGGCGCCGGCAGCGTGCGCCGCCTCGACATCGCCTACGGCGGCAATGGCCGCTTCGCGCCGACGTGCATCCGTTTTCGCAAGGCGGTCGAGCGCGGCGAGCTGCTGGTCGAGGACTACACCAACAACATGATGAGCCTGCGCTTCCTCGCCGGGGCCCTGGGCGTGCCCTTCATCCCCAGCAAGTCGGGGCTCGGCACCGATGTGATCGCCCGCGAGGGCTTCCCCCCGGAGCTGCGCGGTACGAAGGGCGTGCCCTCGCACAAGGTCCTCGTCATCGACGACCCCTTCGGCAACGAGGACGACGAGGTCGTGCTCCTCCCCGCCCTCAC
>JAPLCL010000045.1 GCA_026392265.1 Actinomycetota bacterium | reverse complement strand
GCGACCTCCGCACGCTTACCGATGAGGAGATGCGCCAGGTCCGCGGTAACGATATCGCGATGATCTTCCAGGACCCCATGACCAGCCTCAATCCGGTGCTCAAGATCGGCAACCAGATCGCCGAAGCGATCATGTTGCACCAGGATAAGGGCAAGGGCGAGGCCTGGAAGATGGCGGCCGAGCTGCTGGACCGCGTGGGCATCCCTGATGCCCAGAAGCGTGTGAATCAGTACCCCTTCGAGTTTTCCGGGGGCATGCGCCAGCGCGCCATGATCGCCATGGCCATCAGCTGCAACCCCGACATCCTCATCGCCGACGAGCCCACCACGGCGCTCGATGTCACCATCCAGGCGCAGATCATCGACGTCATCGAGGAGATGCAGCAGCGCTACGAGAGCGGCGTCATCCTCATCACCCACGATCTCGGCGTCGTCGCCGAGATCGCCGACAAGGTGATGGTGATGTACGGCGGGCGCACCGTAGAGTACGGCGGCATCGACGAGATCTTCTACAACCCGCATCACCCGTACACCTGGGGCCTGCTCGGCTCGCTGCCGCGGCTCGACCAGACCGAGAAGACGCGGCTCACGCCCATCAAGGGGCAGCCGCCGGATCTCATCGCCCTGCCCAGCGGCTGCCCGTTCGTGGGGCGCTGCGGCTACGAACGGCCCGAGTGCCGCAACGACTGGCCGGAACTCGAGATCGTCGGGCCCGAGCACGGCGTGAACTGCTGGATCCCCGAGGCCGAGCGCCGCGAGCTGCGCGCCGCGCTGCCGCATTTCCAGGAGTACGTCAGATGAGCCTGCTCGAGGTCAAGGGGCTGAAGAAACATTTCCCCATCAAGTCGGGGATCCTCAAGCGCACTACTGGCCAGGTCTACGCGGTCGACGGCGTCAGCTTCTCGGTCGAGAAGGGCGAGACTCTGGGCCTGGTCGGCGAGAGCGGCTGCGGCAAGTCCACCACGGGGCGCGCCGTGCTGCGGCTCATCGCGCCGACGGCCGGCACGATCATCTTCGAGGGCGTCGATCTCATGGCCGCCTCCAAGGCCCAGATGCAGACGCTGCGCCGCGACATGCAGATCATCTTCCAGGATCCGTACGCCTCACTGAATCCGCGCATGCGCGTGCGCAACATCGTCGGCGAGTCACTCAAGATCCACAACATCGGCACCGAGGCCGAGCGCAAGAAGCGTGTCTTCGAGCTGCTCGAGATCGTTGGGCTCAGCACCGAGCATGCGGAGCGCTACCCGCACGAGTTTTCGGGCGGGCTACGCCAGCGTATCGGCATCGCCCGAGCTCTGGCGCTGCAACCGAAGCTCATTATCTGCGACGAGCCGGTGAGCGCCCTCGACGTGTCCATCCGCGCCCAGGTCATCAACCTGCTCGAGGACCTCCAGGATGAGTTCGATCTCACCTACGTCTTCATCGCCCACGACCTGTCGGTGGTCAAGCACACCTCCGATCGCGTGGCCGTCATGTATCTCGGCAAGATCGTCGAGATCTCGGACAGCGCATTGCTCTACGACAATCCGCAGCACCCGTACACCGAAGCGCTGCTCTCGGCGGTGCCGATCCCCGATCCCACCACCGAGCGCGCTCGTCAGCGCATCATCCTCGAGGGCGACGTGCCCAGCCCGGCGAACCCGCCCAAGGGCTGCGTCTTCCATCCGCGCTGCCCGCGGGCGCAGGAGGTCTGCACCACGGCGATGCCCGCCCTGGTGAGCACGGGCGGCGACGCCGGCGAGCGGCACGAGGTCGCGTGCTACTTCCCGGCGCGTTTCACGGGCGGCGAGCGCGCGGTGGCGAACGAGCCGTTCAGCGGCGCCTTCCCGTCCGCGTCCGCCTGAGCAGCGCCGCGATTCGCGGCCTGGCGGCTGGGCGACACGTCGCACATCGGTACGTTTCCCTGGCGGCTTTCGCCACCCGCGGCGGCATGGCGCGAATCGGTAAGATAAGGAATGGCCCCTTTCCTAACTTACCGATTCGCACTACCCCGCCCGGCGTCTTCGGTTTCATGACGCTCACCGTGCGCAGACCCTGGCTGCTCGTGGCCTCGGCTGCGCTTCTCGCGGTCGCCGGCCTTGCCGCCTGTGGATCCAGCGGCGGTCACGACGGCGCGAGCAGGAGCCCCGACGCCGTCGTCGCCCGCGTGGACGGACGGGCCGTCCATCAGAGCGCCGTCGATCTGGCCCGCGCCGAGGCCCGATTCACGGGCGCCTCCGACGACGCCGGCAAAGCGCTCGACGCCGCCATCGACCGCGAGCTCGTGCGTGCGGAGGCGGAGCGTCTGGGCCTCACCGCCGACGAGGC
>JAPLCL010000193.1 GCA_026392265.1 Actinomycetota bacterium | reverse complement strand
GCTTCGTACACCTGCCAGGCGAAGCCGGCGAGGAGGAAGATGATGATGGCGAGCCGGCCGATGAACTGGCGGTCGTGACGGGTCATCGACGGCAGCCTGCGGTTCCAGGCGCGGGAGCGACGCCAGGCGCGCGCGATGACTATCGCGCCGACGACCACGTACAGCGGCAGGAGCACCCACGGCTTGGCGGTGAACCAAGGAAACCACGAGAACGGTGGCCAGGTCTCTTCGCGCAGCGTGAACTGCGTCTCGCCGTCGAGTGGCAGGATCTGGATCACGCGTCCGTCCTGAAGCAGGATATCGACCTGCAACGCGGTGAGGTCGGTGACGCGCACACGATGTTCGACCGTTGTGTATGGAGGCACCGGCGCGCCGCCGTCGTCCGCCTTGAGCAGCGGCCAGACGCCGGCCGCGGCCCGCGCGTTCGCGGCCGGCCACGCGAAGGTCACGGGGGCGCCGGCGGGCGCGCCCTCGGCGCCGCCCCAAGGGGCGACGCTCGTCTCGTACGCGGTGCCTTGGACCACGGCGGTCACACTCGGGTCCGCGATCGCGGCGGTCACGGCCTCAGTGTCCGCCTGCGGCGTCGCCGCACTCGCGGCGGCGCGCGCGGAGCCGGACGCCGCCACCAAGGCGACCAGACAGAGCAGGAGAGCCGCGGCCGGCAACAGACGGCGGAAGAGCCGTCGAAAGGCGGCCGGCAGACGGCCCGTGACGGATGTCGCCGGCATGCCCGGCCGCAGCTCATACTCGCCCCAGCGGACCCACTCACGCCCGCAATGACGGGCGAAGACGGTGTAGTAGTAGGGGCGGCCGTTGTGCAGGCCGGCGTCGCGGAACGAGCCCGTGACGTCGTGGTACACCACCGTCTGGCCGGCGCCTGAGGCTGCGCCTCCGCCGGCCTCGGACGCGCCGTCGTCGGCCGTCGTCGCGAAGCCGCGCTCCGAACGCAGCACGCGCACTTCGAGCAGCGTGCTGCCCGGGTAGTCCCAGCCGATGGCCGCGCAGCCGTCGCCGCTGCTCGCGCAGACGCGCCGTGTGCGCACATCGGTGAGGTGCTGCGTGCTGTGATCGTGCCCGGCGGCACTGCGTCTCATGGATCCCTCCACATCGCCCGGTCGCCGACAGGGGGAAGCATACCAGCCCGGCCAGCCGGCGCCGCCCGGGTTTCCCGATTCGAGGGCTTTGTGCTACCCTAGTTCGCCGCTGCCGCCGCAAGTTCGCCCCGTGGAGCAGCAGCCCCGTTCTTGCGTGGCGCATTCGTCTAGGGGCCTAGGACGCCGCCCTCTCACGGCAGTAACACGGGTTCGAATCCCGTATGCGCTACCACCCTCTCTGCAGTCCTTCTGCAACCACACCGCGCGCCATATGGCGATGCGTGGAGACGTAGGGAAGGGGACAGGAGATGGCTGGCGAGGAAGGACTCGAACCTTCAATCCCCTGATCCAGAGTCAGGTGCCTTGCCAATTAGGCCACTCGCCAGCGCTGCCCGTAGGCAGCCAGAGTGTACCGCGCGACGGCACCCTCCTCAACCGTGGCGCGACCAGCCCGCGCAGTCGGTCAGGCGGTCCGGCCCTGCGCCTGCAGCTTCGCCCAGGTGTCCCTGAGAGTGAGCGTGCGGTCGAAGACGATCGCCCCGGGCGCCGAGTCGGGATCGGGGCAGAAGTAGCCGAGCCGCTCGAATTGCACGGTCGCGCCCACCGGCACCTCGGCGAGCGACGGCTCCACGAGGCAGCCCCGGAGCACGGTCTCGGAGTCCGGGTTGAGGTCCTCGAAGAGGTCACGTCCGCCGGCCCCGGGGTGCGGGTCCCGGAAGAGGTAGTCATACAGCCGGACCTCCGCGGGCACGGCGTGAGCGGCCGACACCCAGTGGAGGGTCGCCTTGGGGCGGCGGCCGTCGGGAGCGCTCCCGCCGCGTGTGTCGGGGTCGTGGGTACAGCGCAGCTCCACGACCCGGCCTGCCGCGTCCTTGACGACTTCCCGGCAGGTGATGAAGAACGCGGACCGCAGCCGCACCTCGCGGCCGGGGGCCAGGCGGAAGAACTTGCGCACCGGCTCCTCCATGAAGTCGTCGCGCTCGATCCAGAGCTCCCGCGTGAAGGGCACCAGGCGGCTCCCGGCGGACGGATCCTCCGGGTTGTTGGGGACCTCCATCTCCTCGACCTGCCCCTCGGGGTAGTTCTCGACGACCACCTTGATGGGGTCCAGCACAGCGAAGCGGCGGGACGCGGTGCGGTTGAGGACGCCCCGCACGGCGTGCTCCAGCATGCCCACCTCGACGACGCTGTCGGCCTTGGCCACGCCGACCATCGCCACGAAGTCGCGGATGCCCTCGGCGGGGTAGCCGCGCCGGCGGAGGCCGGACATGGTGGGCATCCGGGGGTCGTCCCAGCCGCGCACGTGGCCCTC
>JAPLCL010000362.1 GCA_026392265.1 Actinomycetota bacterium | reverse complement strand
GCCGAAGCGGCACGGCCCGTTAGCCGTGGGCATGAGGAAGGCGACGTTGTCGCGGCCCTCTTCCTCGATGATGCGCAGGAAATCGCCGATCGTGATCTTCTGCGGGTAACACTCGTCGCCGGAGGTGACGCGGCTGCCGAGTTCGAGGGTGCGCTCGTCCGAGTCGCTGGTTGGCCAGGCGTCGAAGCCGATGGAGCGGATGGCCGCCGCCAGCAGATAGCTGCCCCCATAGGGCATCTGCGGCAGATACAGGCGGCGGCCCTCAAGGCCGAATGCCTTGATAGCGCGCGTGATCTGCGCGTCCTGGACGAGGTCACTTGGCGACACCGGCCACCTCCTCCACTGGCGCGCAGGCGTGCTCGCGTTCTTCCCCGGCCTGCGACCACCAGCGCAAGAAGCCCTTGCTGTCGAGGTAGGCCTCGCAGCGGGTCATGGCCCCGGCGTCGTTCTGGTGCTCGTCGAACTGCAGCGTGAGGAACGGCTTGCCCGAGGCCTGCCGCACGTAATGCTTGATGTACGAGTCGGGCCCGCACTTGAAGTTGGTCATGTAGATGAGGTGCAGGTGCTCGTAGTCGCGCACGAAGGTCGCCGCCTGCAGGATCTTGCGCCCGTAGTTCCAGTACATGTTCGGCACCACGGGATCGACGTCGATGCCCTTGATGGGCAGGAAGTCGAGGGGTATCACATTGACCCCGTAGAACTTGCGCAGCTTGCGCGGGATATCCATATTGATGCCCTTGTCGTACATGTTGTACGGGCGGCCGACGAGGACGATGCCGAGCTCGCCGGCCTTCTGCAGCGCTTCCAGCGCTTCCAGCCCGGCGCCGAGCAGTGCGTCGCGGAACTCGTTCTGGACGACGTAGGCACGGTCGAGCGCGGCGCGCAGCCGCGCCTTACTCACGCCCATCTGCGCGGCCATGCCGGCCAGGTCACGCACGAGGCCCTCGCGCCCATCGCGGAACATCACCCGTGGGTAGAGGAACTTGTCGCGGTGCTCCTCCAGCCCCGGGGCAGTACGCACCACGAAAGGAAGCGTCTGACCCCACGGGCAGGCATGGGAGTTGTAGGCCGTGAACTCTGTCTCTTCGTTGACCTGGTTGGGCAGGAAGACCCAGTCGACGCCCTCGCGCAGCAGCCACTGCACGTGTCCGTGAGCGACGCGGATAGGGAAGCACGGCTCGGCCACCGTGAGGTCGACGCCCGCCTCGCGGATCTGCTTGTCGCTCTCCGGGGACAGCACCGGGCGCATGCCGAGCTCGGCGAAGAACGTCGCCCAGAACGGCAGCCGGTCGTAGGTGTACATGCTGCGCGCAAGTCCGACCGTGGGCGCCGACTCGCCGGCGCGCTCTCGGGCGGCCTCGTAGGGCGCCAGCAGACGCTCCTCGCGGAACGCGACGAGGTCGGCGATCACCGGCTCTTTGTCGACCTTGGCCGGCTTGCGGTAGCGATCGGAGCACTTGTCGCCCCAGTAGGTCTTCTGACCCTCGATGGTGAACTGGCGCACGTCGCACTCGTTGGAACAGGCCTTGCAGACGAAGTCGACGACGGTGTAGTCCACCGCGCCCAGGTCCCAGCCACGGAAGGAGCTGGGCAAGCCCGTGCGCTGCGTGCGCTCGCGGGCCAGCAACGCCATGCCGAGCGCGCCCATCACGCCGTTGTAGGGCGGCACGATGATCTCTTTGCCGAGGATCTGGCTGAAAGCGGCGGCCACGGCATCGTTGTAGGCGGTGCCGCCCTGGAAGAAGACGCAGTCGCCGACCGTGCGCTCGCGCACGAGACGGTTCAGGTAGTTGGTGGCGATCGAGAAGGCGAGACCGCCCACCAGGTCCTCGCGGCGCGCGCCGCGCTGCTGATATGCCATGACGTCGCGTTCCATGAACACGGTGCAGCGCTCACCGAGCCTGATGGGCGCCGGAGAGCTCAGGGCCAGGTGCGCGAACTCGTCGATGATGTCGATACCGAGCTTCTCCGCCTGCTCCTCGAGGAACGAGCCGGTGCCCGCGGCGCAGGCCTCGTTCATGGCGAAGTCGACGACGATGCCGTCCTGCAGGCTGATGAACTTGGAGTCCTGGCCGCCGATCTCGAAGATCGTGTCGACCTGACGGCCGATCTGGCGGCTGATGAAGTCGGCGCCCGTCTTGTGAGCGGTGATCTCGTCGGTGATGATGTCGGCGCCGCAGAGCTCGCCGATGAGCTCGCGGCCGGAGCCGGTGGTGCCGACGCCCAGCAGGTTGATACGCGCGCCGATCTCGCCCTCGATGTCGATGAGACCCTTGGTGACCACTTCCACAGGGCGCGCGTCGGTCTTGGTGTAGATCTCCTTGATGACGCGGCCCTCGTCGTCGACCACCACGAGGTTCGTGGAGACCGAGCCGATATCGATGCCCATGTAGGCGTCGACGACGCCACCGTTGGCGCCGAAATCGAAGGGCTGCGCCATATCGCGGAGCAGGACGACCTTGTCCATGCAGAGCGGCTCGGTGACCGGGAAATCGGCGGCTGGCAGACGACCGGCGTCGAGCGCGCCCATGGAGGCGCGGGCGTCCTCGTAGTCGGCCTCCATGAGCGCGGCGCCGATGGCGCCCAGAGACGCGTGGAACTCCGGCACGAAGAGGTCGCCCTGGTCCAGGCCGAACGCCTCCTGCAAGGACTGTACGGCCCCTCTGTTGGCGGCGACGCCGCCGATGAACGCGATGGGCGGCTGGACGACCTTGCCCTTGGCGATGGTGCCCTTGAAATTGCGCATGACGGCGTCGCAGAGGCCGCGCAGGACCTCGGGCGGCTCGTAGCCCTTCTGCTGAGCGTGGATCATGTCCGACTTGGCGAACACGCTGCAGCGGCCGGCGATGCTCGCCGCCTTGCCGGCGTCGAGGACGATGTCGCCGACGTCCTCGATGTCGTAGAGGAGGCGGCTCGCCTGCTGGTCCATGAAGGAACCCGTACCGGCGGCGCAGTCGCCGTTGGTCTGGTAGTCGGCGATGCCGGTGCAGCGCGCCTCATCGCCCTTCTCCAGGCGGATGAACTTGGACGTCTCGCCGCCCATCTCGAAGATCGTCTGGGTCTCGGGATGCAGCGCCGTGATGCCGCGCGTGATGGCCTTGAACTCGTTCTCGAAGCTCGCCTCGAGCGCCTGGCCGATGAGCCTGCCGCCCGAGCCGGTGACGCGTACGCCGGCGAGCCTGCCCTCGGGCAGCACGGCGAGCAACGCGTCGAGAAGGGTCTGGGTGGCCTCACCGGGGCCGCCCTTGATGCGCGTGTAGCGAGCCACAAGCACCGGCCTGCCCTCGGCCACCGTGAGACCCTCGCGAGGGGTCTCGAAGAGGTCGGGATTCCGGGAGAGAAGATCAGTGTAAAGAGCGTGGTCTTCGGCCTCGCCGGCAAGCGCGGCTTTGAGGCTGATGCAGCCGATGTCGATGCCGAGTGAAGTCATGGGTGGGTGACGTGTACCTCCTGCGGGCGAAACCCGCCTCGCCGACTGCAGAGCCTACCGTTCACGGCGGGCCGTCGCAAGCTGAGAGAAGAAGACTACTTTAGTCTTGAATGGGAGTCAACGAGGGCCTTCCGCAGACGGCGATCGTGTACCTCGCGCCGGCACGGATGTCACCCCCGGGGCCGTATCGTAAGCCTGTGCGGCCGGCCGGCGCGCCGCTATCATGCTGTCACGGCGCGCCGGCCGGCCGCTCTCCGTCAACCACACCAGTGGGAGCATCCGTGAACGACTCGACCACGCTCACCAATCGCGAACGCCGCGAGAACGTCGCGTTTCTCGGGCAAGCCTTTGCCGCTGCTCAGCGTCAGCCGGCCGAGGTCCTCGACGCCGACGAACGCCAGCGCTTCGCCGCCGAGCCGGCCGCTCAGCCCGGGCTCTTCTTCAAACTGCTCTGCTACGGCGCCCTGGCGGCGCAGCCGGCGCCGGACGCGGTCGTCGACGCCGACTGGCGCCCTCTCTAGACGCCCGGCGTCGTCGACGCCCTGTTCGCCGACGAGTTCGATCTCAAGCGCTACGCCCTCGACCCGCCCGTGTCCCGCAACGACAGCAAGGGTAAGGTCATCGACTTCACACGCCTTGCTGAGGCGCGCGAGACGTGGAGCCGCCTCCTGCCACAACCGGCCGACCCCGACGTGGCCGTCGATGTCCTGCACGCGGCCTCGGGCGGAGCGCTCAAGTCACGCGCCTTCTGGGCGGTGCGCGAGATGCGCCGCTACGGCCTCTGGGACGACGACGCGCTCGACCGTTTCGCCTGCGTCCCGGACGGCCGTGTGCGCAAACGCGCCGTGCGCATGGGTCT
>JAPLCL010000350.1 GCA_026392265.1 Actinomycetota bacterium | reverse complement strand
GGCCACGATGCCGACAAGGACGATCATCGCCCACTCCGTGAAGGCCAGGGGCGCCGTACCGAAGGCGATGTTCATGAAGGGCGCGTAGGTGAACAGGAGTTGCAGGCAGATGACGACGGCCACGCCGAGCACGATCATTCGGTTGCCAAACGGGTTGTAGGTGAACAACGAACGGCGCAACGAGCGACACGCGAACAGGTAGAAGATCTGCACGCTCATGAAGACATTGACGGCCACCGTGCGCGCCTCTTCGACGGAGCCGCCGATCGCCTGCGCCCACTCGAAGAGCGCGAAGGCGCCGATGAGCAGGATCACGCCGGCGACGCCGATGCGCACCAGCACTCCCGTGGAGATGATCGGCGCTCGCGGAGCGCGCGGCTGTCGTTGCATGATGCCGGGCTCCTTGAGCTCGAAGGCCAGACCCAGGCCGAGCAGCACGGCGGTGATCATGTTGATCCAGAGGATTTGCAGGGGCAGGATCGGCAGCGTGATGCCGAGCAGGATGGCGGCGATGAGCACCAGCCCCTGGCCGACGTTGGTGGGCAGCGCGTAGGCGATGAACTTGACGAGGTTGTCGAAGACCCCGCGGCCCTCCTCCACCGCCGCCTCGATGGAGGCGAAGTCATCGTCGGTGAGCACCATGTCGGCGGCATCCTTGGCCACGTCGGTGCCGGTGATGCCCATGGCGACGCCGATGTCCGCTTGCTTCAGGGCCGGCGCGTCGTTGACCCCGTCCCCGGTCATGGCGACCACCAGGCCCCGGCTCTGCAGCGCCTCGACGAGGCGCAGCTTCTGTTCCGGCGTCACGCGCGCGAAGACGTTGACGCGCTGGGCCACCTCGATGAACTCACGATCGCGCAGGGCTGCCATCGCGGCGCCGGTGACGGCCTCGCTTTCGTTGCCGGCGCCGGCGATGCCGATCTGGCGGGCGATCGCGGTGGCAGTGACCGCGTGGTCACCGGTGATCATCTTGACGGTGACGCCGGCGGTCTGGCAGGCCTTGACCGCAGCGATGGCCGCGTCACGCGGCGGGTCCATCATAGCTTGGAGGCCGAGGAAGGTGAGGCCGTTGGCCACGTCCTTGTGGTGCAGGTGCTCCTGGCCGGCGGGCAGCTCGGCGCGCGCGAACGCCAGCACGCGCAGGCCGGCGCCGGCCAGCTCGTCCACCTGTGAGTGGACGGCGGCGGCGTCCAGCGCCGCTGGCGCGCCGGCGGCGTCCAGCGCCGCCGTGCAGCGCGCCACGACCTTCTCCACAGCGCCCTTCAGGTAGACCACTCGACGTCCGCCGCCGGCGTCGTGAAGCGTGGCCATGTACTGGTGCTGGCTCTCGAACGGAATCGCGTCGAGGCGCGGCAGGGCGGCCTCCTCGGCGCCGCGGTCCAGCCCGGCCTTGCCGGCGCTGGTGAGAAGCGCGGCCTCCGTGGGGTCGCCGGCCAAGCCCCAGCGACCGTCGGCCTCCACCAGCGCGGTGTCGTTGCAGAGCAGGCCGGCACGCAACGTCTCGAGGGCGGCGGGGCCGGGCGCGGGCGAGACGTCGCCGGCCGGCGCGTACCCTCCGCCGCTCACCGAGACGCTCTGGCCGCCGGCCTCCACGCGCTGCACCGTCATCTGGTTCTGCGTGAGCGTGCCGGTCTTGTCGGTACAGATCACCATCGTCGAACCGAGAGTCTCAACGGCCGACAGCTTGCGGATGATGGCCCGCCGCCTGGCCATGCGGCTCACGCCGATGGCCAGGGTGATCGTGACGGCGGCCGGCAAGCCTTCGGGGATGGCCGCTACCGCCAGGGCGATCGACGCCTTGAACATCTCGACCACGCTCTCGCCGCGAAGCAGACCCACGGCGAACGTCACGAGCGCCATGCCGACGATGACGATGAGCAGTACCTTGGAGAACTGGTCGATCTTGCGCGTCAGCGGCGTCTTGAGGTCGCGCGCTTCCTGGATGAGCCGGCTGATCTTGCCGACCTCGGTGGCGTCGCCGGTGGCGACCACAAGGCCGGCTCCGGTGCCGAACGAGACGAGCGCGGAGGCATAGGCCATGTCGCCGCGCTCGGCGAGCGGGCAGTCCTTGGCCACGCGCTCGTCGCCCTTTTCGACGGGCAGCGACTCGCCGGTGAGCGACGACTCGTCCACGCGCAACTCGCGTGAGCGCAGAAGGCGAAGATCGGCCGGCACCTTGTCGCCGGCCTGCAGCTGCACAAGGTCGCCGGGCACGATCTCGGTGGCGGGCAGGCGCAGCTGCTCGCCGCCGCGGATCAACGT
>JAPLCL010000217.1 GCA_026392265.1 Actinomycetota bacterium | reverse complement strand
TAGTAGACCGTCTGACCGTCCTTGCGCGACTCGACGAGCCGGCGCTCCTTGAGGACGCGCAGGTGCTGCGACACGTTGTGCACCGAGATGCCGATCTCGGTGGCGAGATCGCCGACGCACTTCTCGCCGCTGCCGATGGCGTGCAGGAGCGCCTGACGATGCTCGTTGGCAAGCGCTTTGCAGAGCTCGGCGTGAATGCGGTAGACGGGCTGGAGGTGGGCCGGCGGGCCCTCTGAGGTGTTGTCCTGTATTTGCATACTTGCTTATATACGACATCTGAGGAGCTGGGTCAAGTGCAGCCGTTCACAAGCGCGGTTCTCGAGGTCCATGCGGTAGTCTTGGCGCCATGACTGTGACGAGCTTCGAAGGTCGGACTCCGGCGATCGGCGAGGGATGCTGGATCCACCCGTCGGCCGACGTGATCGGCGACGTAGGGCTGGGCGCCCGCTGCTGGATCGGGCCGGGCGCCCGTCTGCGCGGGGACTACGGCAGCATCGTGCTCGGCGACTGCTGCGCCGTGGAGGACAACTGCGTCGTCCACGCGCGCCCCGGCGAGACCTGTACCATCGGCTCGTGGGTCACGCTGGGCCACGGCTGCGTAGTGCACAACGTGGCCTTGCTCGGCGACTACGCCGTGGTCGGCATGGGCGCCGTGGTGAGCGACTGGGCCGAGGTCGGCGAGTGGGGCGTGATCGCGGAGGGCGCGGTGGTACCGCAGCGCGCCGTGGTGCCGGCGGCGAGGATCGCCGCCGGTGTGCCGGCGCGCCTCCTCGAGCGCGTCGTCGACGACGAGTACCGCGCCGCCTGGCGCGGCTTCAAACAGATCTACGTCGATCTCTGCGAGCGGTACCGCACAGGTCTGGGTACGTAGCCCGCGGGCGTCGCGGCCGGGCTACGCGGCCGCCCGACCAGCGTCAGTCGTAGGCCAGCCGCGTCTCCTCATCGGTCAGCACGAGCTGGATGCGGCGCTGCCAGTCTGCTGAATCCCACGTCCCCAGGGCTCGATGGGTCTGATAGTAGTTCTCGGGGATCGGGTGGGTGCCCATCACGACCTCCAGGCCGTACTTGGCGGGCAGGAACTCCGTGAATGCATCGATACTGGGGCAGGGCGGATAGCCGACCACCAGACCGGTGGCCAGATGGACAACCTCGGCGCCGTTCTTCTTCATCTCCGCCGGGGCGTACTCCACATTGCCACCGGGGCATCCGCCGCAGGTGGTGAAGCCGACCAGCTCGATCTCCTCGTTCTCGTACAGGGCGAAGGCGCCGTCCCGGTCGCGCATCGCCCGCAGGCATTTCCCTCCCGCGCAGGTGTGATACCGGTCGCAGATGATGATGCCGAGCTGCTTCATGTCCGTCGCCTCTCGTCGGGGAAGGGCCGTATTCGCGCAGATTCACGCGCGAAGGCCACAGAGACCCTTGATCGCCCACGAAGCATACAGCGTCGAACGCTTGAGGCTCACCGAGGGGTGCGTAGAATAGCCGCATCATGAGTGTACCGAAGGAATCGAGGCGGCATCTGCCGGCGAGCATCCCCGTCGGCGTGCTCGCCACGGTCACCATGGACGCGGCCATGGTCATCGCAAGCCGCGCCGCCCCCGGCGCATTCGCTTCCGACAAGATGAGCCTCGAGGCGATCGGCCGGTGGGCGGGTGACCTCGGGCGCGGTCGCCGCCGGCATGCCGACATCGCCGCTGCGCCCAAGCTGCACGGCGAACTCGCCCTCGGTCTCGCCACGCACTATCTGACGGGGATCGTCCTCACAGAAGCCTACTTCGTCCTTCTTCGCCGCAGCGGCCTCGGGCCGAGCCTGGCCAAGGCCACGGCGTACGGCCTCGCGACCAGCGTGCTCCCGCTCCTGGTCCTCTATCCGTCCATGGGCTATGGCTGCTGCGCCCGCCGCAGCGGCGACGCCGCCAGCCTGGTTCGCCTCATGCTGCTCGGGCACACGGCGTTCGGGGCCGGCATCGGGCTGTGGGCGGCGCTTCTGCGGCGCCGCGCGTTGGCCCCGTGAATGGCGCCGCCGCGATTCACCAGACGAAGGGGATGAAGCGCCGGCGCACGCGGCGCTGGTACTCAGCGTAGTCGGGGTGTTGCTCGAGAAGCCACGCCTCCTCACGACGGCGCTTCGCCTCGAGGAACGCTCCCGCAGCCCCCAGAGGCACAAGCGCCAAGGGTGAAGAGAGCAACGCCCATCCCAGCACGGCCAACAGGGCCCCTCCGTACATGGGATGGCGTACGAGCCGGTAGACCCCGCGCTGCCTCAGGTCCCCTTCCGCCACCGGCTTGGGGAACGGCGTGAGCTGGCGGCCGAGGCCGGCGCCGCCGCCGACGAGCAGGACGGCGCCGCCCAAGGCGGCGAGGACGCCTGCC
>JAPLCL010000408.1 GCA_026392265.1 Actinomycetota bacterium | reverse complement strand
GCAGCCCCGCCATTCCGCGCCCTTCGAGAGGCCCGCGCCGCTCGGCTGGCTCCGCTGCCGGCATGCGCCGGGCTGCGGGGCAGAGTCGCGCTCGCCTTTGTGGTTGAGGGGATCGTTGCATGTTCCGTTGGAAGTCCCGTTGGTCGTACGCTCGACGATTTCGAGCCCGATCGACACTATCCGTTCAGCCGGCGGACGCGCCCGGCCGGGTCGGTCGGGCGGCGCGGGACTGTCTCGGCACGCTTGGCCGCGATCCCGCGACCGGGCGGCGTGCACGGTTCCCCAGTTCAACAGATACGTGCTTAGACGCCGCCCTGCCGACTAGAATGCAGGCATGATGACCAGTGAGCGCTTCTCAAGAGGTCGATCGTGACGGACAAGCCGCGGGCGGGCGGGCGGGCGCAGCCGGACCCGCCTGTACATCTGGACGAGGCGCTCGCGGGCCCGCCCGCGCGGGGACCGCGCGCCTTCGCCCGCGACCTCTTCTCGCGCGAGCTGCTGCGCTATCTCGGGCCGGGCTTCGTCGTCACCATCGGCTTCATCGACCCCGGCAACTGGGCGACGAACATCGCCGGAGGCTCGCAGTTCGGCTACCAGCTCCTGTGGGTCGTCTCGCTGAGCACGCTCATGCTCATCTTCCTGCAGCATATGGCGGCCAAGCTTGGCATCGTCACCGGGCATTCGCTGGCCGCCAACGTACGCGCCCACCTGCCGCGCTGGATGGTGTGGCTGCTCGGCGTCACCATCGCCATCGCCTGCGTGGCCACAGCGCTGGCCGAGTACCTAGGTGCGGCTCTCGGCTTCAATCTGCTCTTCGGCCTGCCTCTGTGGGTCGGTGCCCCGCTCACGTTGGTGCTGGTGTACCTGGCCATCCTCGGGCAGCAGTACCACCGCCTGGAGCGCATCATCCTGGTCTTCCTCGCGGTGATCGCCGCCTGCTACATCGTCGAGCTGTTCATCGTGAAGCCAGACTGGGCGGCGGCGGCGCCCGACTGGGTGATCCCAAACGTCAGCAGCGCCAGCATCCTCATTGCTCTCGGCATGCTGGGCGCCATCGTGATGCCGCACAACATCTATCTGCACTCCAACGTCATCCTGTCGCGCGACTGGGACGTGGAGCCTGCGCGGCGCGCCCGACTCATGCACTTCGAACTGGCGGACACGACGCTGGCCATGGGCATGGGCTGGCTGGTGAACTCCGCGATGATCATTGTCGCGGCAGCCGTCTTCTTCACGGCTGGGATCGAGGTCACCAGCATCGAGCAGGCCTCCCAGACGCTGGAGCCGCTCGTCGGCTCGCTCGCCCAGTTCGTCTTCGGCATCGCGCTGCTGGCCGCCGGCCTGTCGTCCTCGGTCACGGCGTCGCTGGCCGAGGCCAACATCGTCACCGGGTACCTCGGCCGCCCCGAAGACCCCCGCACCCGCGTCTACAAGGTCGGGCTCGTGGTGCTCACGCTGCCGGCCATGGTGCTGATCGTCGTGGGGATCGACGCCTATCAAGGATTGATCATCAGCCAGGTGGTCCTGAGCCTGCAGCTGCCGTTCACAATCATTCCGCTCCTCTGGCTCAGCCGGGCGCGCCGTGTGATGGGCGAGGACCGCACGGGTACCATCACCACTATCGTCGGCGTGCTGGTCGCGGCGCTGATCATCGGGCTCAACGTGTTCCTGCTGTACACCACATTCTCGGGAGGCTGAGACCATGGGAGTGTACGAGCGTATCCTCGTGCCGGTCGAAGGCACCGAAACTGATGGGCCGGTGCTCGATCACATCGCCGAGGTGGCCGCGATGTGCGGCGCCGAGGTCACGCTGCTGCGCGTCGC
>JAPLCL010000412.1 GCA_026392265.1 Actinomycetota bacterium | reverse complement strand
CAGGCCGAGCGTGAGCGGCTGCGCGACATCTCGCGCGAGCTCAAGCCCAAGAACGCCGGCCTCATCGTGCGGACGATCGCCGAGGGTCACGACCTGGAGGACCTCAAGCGCGACCTGCGGTATCTTGCGCGGCTCTGGTCGCGGCTCAAGAAGAAGGCCGAGACGGTCAAGGCGCCGGGGCTTGTGCACAAGGAGGTCGACATCTCCCTCGAGGTCACCCGCGATCTCTTCAACGACACCTGCGAGAGCCTCATCGTCGACGATCCCAAACGGCACAAGGCCATCGTCGCCTTCCTCGACAAGGAGGCGCCGGAGCTCCTGCCCAAGGTGCACCTGCACACCGGCGAGGAGCCGCTCTTCGAGGCCTACGGCGTGGAAGACGAGATCGCCAAGGCCCTCGAACGCCGCGTTCCTCTGCCGAGTGGCGGCAACCTCGTGATCGACCACGCGGAGGCGCTCACCGTGATCGACGTCAACACCGGGCGTTTCACGCGCGGCAAAGGCCTCGAGGACACGATCACCAAGACCAATCTCGAGGCGGCACGCGAAGTCGTGCGGCAGCTGCGCCTGCGCGACATCGGCGGTATCATCATCATCGATTTCATCGACATGGCACACGCCAAGAACCGCGAGATGGTGCTCGCCACCCTCGAGGCCGAGCTCGAGACCGACCGCACCAAGACCTACGTGGTCGAGCTCTCGCCGCTGGGACTCGTGGAGATGACGCGCCAGAACACCACGGACGGCGCGCGCGGTATCCTCACGCGCACCTGCCCTGCGTGCCAGGGCAAGGCGCGCGTGATGAGCGATGAGACCATGGCGCTCAACGTGGAGCGCCGTGTGCGGAGCTTGGCGCGGCGCTCGACGGCCCAGGCCTGGCTGATCGAGGTGAGCGGTGGCGTCGCCGAACGGCTGAGCGGCGACCGGCTGAAGAAGCTCGAGAAGCAGGTCGGTCGGCGCGTGTTCTTCGAAGGCGGCGCCGGCCTGCCCGTCGAGACGTTCCGTGTGCTCTCCGAGGGCACCGCGGCGCACGTGCAGGAGCAGCGCATCCCCGTGAAGGAAGGGCAGGAGGTCGAGCTGGAGCTCGAATTCAGCCTCACCTACAGCCCGCGCGACGCGGTGGGCTACATCGACGGCTATATGGTCATCGTCGAGGGCGGCCGCCCGTCTCTCGGCAAGCGCTGCAAGGTGCGTATCACCGACACGGCGCGCACGGGTGCCTACGCCACCGTCCTCAAACAGGCGTCAAATTGACGTTCTGACAGGAGCCGCTCATGCGCGGGCGGATTGACGGCCCCCGCCTGCTTGGCTATCATCATCTGCCGTTGTCTTGTGGGGAGTTGAAATGACGAAGTCCGATGTCACGTACGCGGTCATCCGCGCCGGTGGACAGCAATTCAAGGTGAGCGCCGGCGACACCATCGTGGTGGATCGCGTCGACGCCGAAGAAGGCAAGAGCGTCACCTACGATACTCTGGCGGTGCGCACGGACAGTGGTACGTTCGACGGCGACGCCGCCAAGCACGCCGAGGTCAAGGCCAAGGTCAGCGAGCATCTGCTCGGCGAGAAGATCAAGGTCTTCACCTACAAGCCCAAGAGCACGTTCAAGAAGACGAAGGGTCATCGCAGTCGGCTGACCAAGCTGACCATCGAGTCGATCACCCTCAAAGATACAAAGGAGACGCAGAGTGGCGCATAAGAAGGGCGCCGGCACCAGCCGCAACGGCCGCGACTCCGAGGCGAAGCGCCTCGGCGTCAAGGCGTTCGCCGGCCAGGTGGTCCCGGCAGGATCGATCATCGTGCGCCAGCGCGGGACCAGGTTCCGCCCCGGCGACAACGCCGGCATCGGCGTCGACCACACCATCTTCGCCAAAGTGAGCGGGCGCCTCGTCTTCATCCAGAAGGGCGCTGGACGCTTCATCTCGGTCGTCCCCGAGGCCTGATCGCGGCCGGCCCAGGCCGGCGGCCCCCATCATGCTCGACAGGGCCAGCATCTGCGTGCGCGCAGGCCGCGGCGGCAACGGCTCGAAGAGCTTCCGCCGCGAGAAGTACGTGCCCAAGGGCGGGCCCGACGGTGGCGACGGCGCGCCCGGCGGTGACGTGGTGTTCGTGGCCACGCGCCAGCTGCACGACCTCAGCCACTTTCGCCACAAGCATCACTTTCGCGCCACCGACGGCGGCCAGGGCCGCGGCGCCAACAAGCGCGGCGCCGACGGTGCCGTGCTCGAGATCAAGGTTCCGGTGGGCACCGAGGTGCTCGACGTCGACGGTGGCGTGCTGGGT
>JAPLCL010000016.1 GCA_026392265.1 Actinomycetota bacterium | reverse complement strand
AGTTGTCGACCACCTCGTAGACGAGGTGGTGAAGGCCGCGGGGGCCGGTGGAGCCGATGTACATGCCGGGGCGTTCGCGCACCGGCTCGAGGCCTTCGAGGACCTGGATATCTTGAGCGTCGTAATGTGGCTTTTTCACTCGACCTCGCAATGTGCCGAGGAGCGGGACAGGGGTACGAAGGGCAGGCCCTAGCTGCCTGCGTAAGTATATCAAACGATGAGGCTCAGAGCGAACTTGAGGGCGGTATAAAACCGCCGCAAAACAACTGTTTTTGTCAACCCTCTGGGGGGCCGTCGACGGGAGTCTCCGGGGACTCCACGGATGGCGCTCGAAGCGCCGCCTCAATGGCCGCCCGGAGCCGCTCGTCGCGCACTCCCTCGGCCTGGGCCCGCGCCCCTCCAAGATCCTTCGGCGCGGGCTTCTTGCACCGACGTTGTTCCTTCGCCACAGGAGGCTCTTCTTCCTGCTTAGGCGCGGCGCGTTCGATCACGAAGCGGAAGCGCCTCACGGGGTGGCCGGGCGCGACCTCGTCCATGCGCCTGAGGATCTGGCCGCCCAGATAGGTGAGCTCGTTGGCCCACACCGAGGAGGTGCACTCCACCGTGAGCACGCCGCGGGAGAAGTGGCGGGGGCGCGCGCCGCTCGCCACCTGCTCGCCCGAGGCGCGTGCCCACGCGGCATACGCGCGCGCCTGCTCGCTGGTCGCCATGCGCCCGAGGGCGGTGCTCATGATGTCACCGAGTCGCTTGGGGTCGCCCCCCCGGGCGCCGTCGCTCACAAGGCGTCCTCGTGCGGCGGCGCCGGCCCGGCGGCGGCGGGCGGCGGCGAAGCACCTCCGGCCGCAAGTGAGCCTGAGAGCGGCAGCTCGATTACGGTCGCTCGCTCCAACTCTTCCTCCACGAAGTAGTGCCGGTCCGTCGTCGTGATGATGGCCTGGCCGGCGGACGTCAATTGGCGCACGAGGAGCCGGCGGCGCGCGTCGTCGAGCTCGCTCATCACATCGTCGAGAAACAGCGTGCCGTGCTCGCCGGTGCGCATCGTGGCGAGCTGCTGCTCCGCAAGCAGCAGCGCCAAAACAGCGGCGCGCTGCTCGCCCTGCGAACCGAAGAGGCGCAGGTCGCGGCCGCCGCGCGGCAGGTCGATCGGGCCGCACGCCGGTCCGGCGACGGCGTCGGCCACGGGGGTGGCGGCTTCGTACGCCGCTTCGTCGGTCTCGGGCCCTGCCATGGCCTTGGCCGCGCCGACCTCAAGGAACTTGAGATCGTCGCGGTGGGGCCCGAAGAGGGAGAGGCCTCGCCCCGTCTCTCCCGGCCTTCGGGCGCGCAGCTCGTCGAGCAGGGCGACCTCGTCGAAGTCGACGGCTGCCAGCTGACTGACGAGTTGCAGGGTGAAGCTGTTGCCGTCCGGCGCGAGTCCGGCGGCGGCGGCGGCGAAGGGCCCGGCGAGCTCGGTGACGAGGTCGCGGCGCCTGCGACCCAGGGCTGCGGCAGCGCGTGCGAACTGCGCGTCCCATGGGTCCAGGGTGCTCACCGCGGCGCCGTGTCTGACCGCCAGCAGTTGGGCGTTGCGCTGCCGAAGCGCCACCTGCAGCTCGCGCGCGGCGGCGGCGTACTGGGGATCGAGCGCGGCGGCGAAGGCGTCCAGGTGAGCGCGCCGCCGCGCCGGGCTGCCCTTGACCAAAAGCAGGCTCTCGGGCACGAAGATGAAGACCTGCGTGCGCCCGCGCAGTTCGTCCTGCGAGGCGACCTCGACGCCGTTCCAGCGCGCGCGTTTGCCCTGCCCGGGCGCGTAGGCGACCTCAACGGCCTGAGGGCCTGCGGCCGGGCCGTCGAGCTCCAGCTCCACGCGCGTGAAACGCGCCCCCCAGGTGATCAGCTTCTCCTCGCGGCGCGTGCGCGGCGAGCTGCCGCGGAGCGCGAACCAGGCGCCTTCGAGGAGATTCGTCTTGCCGGCGGCGTTCTGGCCGACCACGACGTTGAGCCCGGCGCCGAAGCTCACCCTCGCGTCACAGTAGGAGCGGAAGTTGACGAGCCTCAGGCTTGAGACGAACACACGCGGTACTCCTCGCCGCCGACGGCGACCACATCGCCGGGCTGCAGGGTACGCCCGCGTCGCGTGTCGATCTCGCCGTTCACGCTCACTTCGCCATCCTGCACGAGCAACTTCGCGTGTCCGCCGGTGCTCGCTGCCGCGGAGAGCTTGAGGAACGAGCCTAGCGGCAGAGGGCCGTTGACGATGACGTCGTTCAGTTGCTCAGGCGGATCGGCATGATGAGGTAGACAAAGCCGCCGTCCGATCCGCTGATGAGCCCCGGCCGCAGTGGGCTGGTGAAGCGCAGCAGGACACCGGCGTCGTCGATGGCATCGATCCCGTCGATGAGATAGGCGGGGTTGAAGCCGATCTCGAAGGCCTCGCCGGCGAACTCCACGTCGAGGGACTCTTCAGCTTGGCCCACGTCCTGGGTGAGCGCCTTCATCGTGAGCTTGTGCTCCGCGAACGAGAGCCGCAGGGGCGCGTTCTTCTGCGCCAGCAGGCTCACGCGTCGTGCTGCCCCCATGAACTCGTCTTTCGCCAGCGTGACCTCGTGGTCGAATGAATCGGGCAAGAGCTGCTTGTAGTTTGGGAACTGACCGTCGATAAGCCGCGAGGCGACCCAGACGTCACCTGCTGGGTCGCAGAGCTTGAACAGAGCTTGGTTCTCGCCGATTGCGACCTCGATGTCGCCGGCCCCCATCGCCGCCGCCAAGCGGGCGACCTCGCCGAGGGCTTTCACCGGCACGATGGCCTGGACCTCGGTCTCCAGGGCCTTCTCTAGCTTCGTCTCCTTGACGGCCAGCCTGTAGCTGTCGGTGGCCACCATCTTCAGAACGTCACCGAGGATGGTCATGAGGACGCCGGTGAGGATCGGCCGCGTCTCGTCGCGAGATGCGGCGCGACCTACTTTGCCCAACGTCTCGACGAACGGCTCGCGTCCCATCGCGAACGCCTCGCTCGTGTCAAAGGCGGAGGTCTGCGGGAAGTCGCTCGCCGACCAGGAGTTGAGAGAGAAATCGGCGCGTCCGGCGGTGACCTTGACTGCGGCCTCGCCGGCCTCGATGACGACCTCTTCTCCGGGCAGGTTGCGGACCACATCCGTGAACAGGCGAGCCGGAACGACGATCTCGCCTTCCCTTTCAACGGCGGTTGCTAGGCTGGCTTTGATGGAGAGCTCCATGTCGGTCGAGAACAGGTCCAAGCGGCCCTCTGACGCCTGGAGCAGGATGCCCGAGAGTACCGGCAGGGCGCTCCTCGTGGAGACCCCACGGGCGAGAATCGCGAGTTTTTCGACCAGCGCAGAGCGATCACACATGAGCTTCATCCCGACTCCTTATGACAATAAAGAAGAGACATTCTTTCCTCGCCATAGTCACAGCGCCTGTTGACAATGCGGAGAGAGGCGGTTCTTCCTGCT
This sequence comes from Actinomycetota bacterium, assembly GCA_026392265.1. Lineage (GTDB taxonomy): Bacteria > Actinomycetota > Thermoleophilia > UBA2241 > UBA2241 > CAIXSE01. The sequence continues at coordinate 3,138 of JAPLCL010000016.1, read as the reverse complement.
CGGCAAGGGCGCGGGCCTCTGCACAGCGCTGTGGGCGGAGCGTGCAGAACCAGACACTCCTTCCGTGGCGGCGAAGTTCGTACAGCGCAGCATAGCCGATTTGGCCGCATCGGGGGAGAACGTCCTCAGGTTGACCGGGGGTTGTCCACAGGGTCTGTGGAGAGGAGAGGCTGCGGCGGCGGGCGGAGCGACCGCTGCCGCTCAGTGCACGGTTTTGAGACGGGCCGTGATGAGAGCCACCAGATCCTGCAGCTGCGGGTCGTGACCGTCCTTCAGTTGGCGCTCGACCTTATCGACGCCGTGCATCACGGTGGTGTGATGGCGACCGCCGAAGCGCGCGCCGACCTGTGGCAGCGATGCCTCGGTCAGGTCACGGGCGAGATACATGGCGATGTGGCGCGCGTAGACCACATCCTGAGTGCGCCGATTGCCGCGCAGATCGTTGACGTGCATGCCGAACTGCCGCGCGACCTCGGCCTGCACCATCTCGATAGTCACGGGATGTTGGTAGGCCTTGGGGAGGATGTTTTTCAAGGCCTCCTTCGTGACATCCAGCGTGACCTGGCTTCCGCTGATGGAGGCATAGCTGACCGCCCGCGTGAGGGCGCCGTAGAGCTCGCGAATGTTGGTGGTGACGCGAGAGGCGATCCACTCGAGCACCTCAGGCTCGGCGATCTGGAAACCCTCCCACTTGACCTGCTTGCGCAGGATAGCGATGCGCGTCTCGAGGTCCGGACGGCTGATGTCGACCACCACGCCCTGGCCGAAACGCGTGCGCAGCCGCTCCTCCAGCTCCACCAGCTCGCGCGGCGGCCGGTCGCTGGTGATCACGATCTGCTTGCCGGCCTCGTAGAGCGCGTTGAACGTATGGAAGAACTCCACCTGTGTCTGCTGCTTCTCGACGAGGAACTGCACGTCGTCGATGAGCAGCACGTCGTTCTCGCGGTAGGACTGCTTGAAGCCGTCGATGCGGTTCTTATCGGTGACCGCATTGATGAAGTCGTCGGTGAAGCGCTCGACGGTGACGTATTTGATCTGCAGGTCGGGGTGCTGCTCCAGCGCGGCGTGAGCGATGGCCTGGATGAGGTGGGTCTTGCCGAGCCCGGTGTCGGCGTACATGAACACGGGGTTGTAGGCGGTAGCCGGCGACTCAGCCACGCTGTGCGCCACGGCCGCCGCGTACTCGTTATGCGGGCCGGTGACGAAGCGGTCGAACACGTAGCGTGGGTTGAGATCGCCGGCGGCCTGCGCGATCCGGGTGGCGCGCGCGCCAGAAGCACGGCGCTGTCTGGCCGGCGTGATTGCCGGCCCTGCCGGCTTGACGCCGCCGACTGGCTCCACAGCCGCGGATTGCTGGGGCAGCTCCGCGGCTCGCGCGTCGACGACTACACGTACGTCGACGGTGTCGCCGAGGACCTCGCTGAGCGCCTCGGCGACCTGCCCGGCGAGGCGCTTCTCGATCCACTCGCGAGCGAAATCGTTGGGCACGCCGATGACGAAAGCGCCGTCGTCCAGACCGAGCGGGAGCGTACGGTCGAACCAGAATTGGAAAGCCGATTCGTTGAGGCGGCCACGAAGGTGCTTCTTCGCCTCATCCCAGATGAGTGTGAGCTGGTCGTCCGTACGCGCCCCGTCGTGTTGGTCCCCGAGGATGCGGCGGCCCACCGGGGATACTTGAGACCGTCAGTCAGAGGATGCTCTCGAGGAGGTGAAGACCCTCCTCGCGCAAGGCTCGCTTGCCGTCGCCGAGCGAGTGTATCAACCCCATGTCCTGCAGTACAACGAGCTCTCGGAAGGCCGTCGCCGAGGAGATGTCGAGCTCTTTCGCGAGTGCCGTGGGGCCCGACGAACCGAGCTCCATCAGGAGCACGAGCACCTTGGTCTGGCGCATCGTGAGCTTGACCTCCGGCGCGAGTGGCTGGGTCGCCGGTCCGGGGGCATGGGCCGGCATCTTGATGGTGAACACGGCGCCGCCGCCAAGGTTGTCGTCCACCGTGAGCACGCCGCGCAGGAACTGGAGGGACTCGCGCGCGACGGGAAGGCCCGAGCCGACTCCGCGGATGATCTGTCGCTGCAGCGCGGTGGCGGTGGTGAAGCCCGGCTGGAAGGCACGGTCCTTGTCGTCCACGCCGGGACCGTGATCGGAGATACGGATGGTCTGTCCGTTGTCGAGGATGGTGATCACCACATCGCGAAAGCAGGCGTGCAGGAGGTTCTCCATGAGCTCCTGGAGCACCGTGTAGGGGATCTGGCCACCCTGTTCGCGACAGTAGTGGTAGGTCTTCTCCGCCAGCGCGGCGATGAGGGCCGGCAGATCCTCCTCCTCCACGGCGATCACGCGAGGCGGTGACGTGAGGGTGTCGTAGATCGCGATGCGCGGAGCCTCCGGTCCGAGCGGGACACCGGGCAGTTCGCCGGCGAGACCCGGTCGACCGGACGGTGTGACGGTCGCGACGGCAGCGGCGGCAGCCCGCGTCGAGGGCGGCGGGGCGGCGGCCCTCTCGTCGGCGAGCAGCCTGTCGAGGAACGACTCCATGGGGGCGCCGAGTATAGCAGAGGGGCGCGGGCAGCAGAAACGTTAGTGAATGCCGAGAGAAACGCTGTTTTGCAGCGGAAACCTGACAGTTATCAACAGGCTGTTCAAGATATGTGGAAAGCGCTCTGCCGAAAGCCCAGAGACGTGCCCAATTTGCGGGACTTGTGGAAAGTGCGGTTTCACACAAGGGTGGACGGCGACTTGGGGGGGCCGCGCGGGGAGCTCGTGCGTAGACCCGGGGGCGTAGTCTCAGCCGGGTCCGTGCCCGGTGATAAAATACCTGCTAAACAGCGGTTTCCCCGGGTGAGCAGAGCGTGGGCGTCGTGTCAAGGGAAGTTGTGGTCGTCAACGTCTTATCCACTGCGGTTGTGAGCCTGCAAGCGAGGGAAAAGGCTCTTATCCACACTCTCCACAGGGGGCTGTGAACGACGGCCGGGTGGAGTGAAACGCGGCGTGGCCCAGCCGTCGTGCCTGCGGTACACTATGGAGGTCCTGCGGAGCTCCTAACGGAGGAGCTGAGAAGGCGCTTCCTAGCGCCGACGCGTCGAACCTGACCACCCTCGAGGTGGCGGCGTCTCTAGGCGCTGCTGGGTAATGCCAGC
>JAPLCL010000049.1 GCA_026392265.1 Actinomycetota bacterium | reverse complement strand
ACCTTCTCGGCCTCGTAGTAGCCGCCGCCGGTCATGCAGAAGCTGCCCGAGAGCAGGGCCTCACCGGGGTGCTTGGTCACGAGGTCCGACTCGCCGGTGAGCAACGATTCGTCGACCTCCATGCGGCCCTCGCCGACCATGGAGCCGTCGACGACCACCTGGTCGCCGGGGTGCAGGTAGAGGATGTCGCCGAGCACCACCTGGGCCGGATCAAGGTCCTGCACCCGGCCCTCGCGCACCACGCTCGCCTTGGGCCGCATGAGGATGGCGATACGGTCCATCACGCGCTTGGCGCGAACCTCCTGGATGAGGCTGATGACCGTGTTGGCGAGGATGACGAAGACGACGACGAAGGCGTCGAGGGGCTTGCCGAGGGCGACCAGCACGACGCCCAGCACGTAGAACAGGTTGTTGATGAAGTTGAAGACGTTGTCGCGGACGATGCGCCCGTAGGTGCGCCCGGTGCGGATCTGGACGTCGTTGCCCTGGCCGGCGGCCCTGCGGCGGCCGGCCTCCTCCTCGCTGAGGCCGGGGAGCGGGGGCGCCGGGTCGGTGCTCTGGCCGGGCGGCGGGGGCGCCGGGTCGGTGCTCTGGGGGTCGCTCATGTGCGGAAGGTATCAGAAGGAGCAGGTTCCCGTGGCCTCGACCGACCGCACGGGCCCGTCTCCATCTGTTCTTCACATCGGCCTTCTACTTTGTGCGTCGGAAGGAGCACGCGCCTGCGGGGGGAGTTGACCCCCGCCGGAGCCGGCCCTATTCTGGGTAAACACTATCTTCATGATTGAATTACTCTACTTCGGGAGGTCGCGGGTGTCCGGCAAGTCCAGCAAGAGGAACACGACCGGCAGCGGAAGACCAGCGTCACAGGATCAGAGTGTGCGTGAGCAGAAGCGTGCGCAGTTCGAGGAGCCGCGCCGCAGGAGCACGCTTCACATCGTCCTCGCCGGCGTAACCCTGCTGATTGTTGTGGCCGCGGCTGCGGCCTTCGTGAGCAGCCGCGGCGGCGGAGCCACCGAGCCGGCCACGACCCAGGCGGCCACCGGCGGTGACGTCAAGATCGCGCTCGCCGACGTGGGCGACGGTAAGGCTCACTTCTACAGCTACGACGCCGGCGGCACGCAGGTCAAGTTCTTCGTCCTCAAGAGTTCCGACGGCAAGGTACGCGCCGCCTTCGACGCCTGCGACGTGTGCTATGCGCAGAAGAAGGGCTACCACCAGGAAGGCGACGAGATGGTGTGCAACAACTGCGGCCGCCGCTTCCCGTCGACGAAGATCAACGAGGTCGAGGGCGGCTGCAATCCGTCGCCGGTGGACCGCACCATCAAAGGCGACACCCTGATCCTGAAGACCGCCGACCTGCAGACCGGCGTGCAGTACTTCCAGTGAGTGCGGCGGTCTGACTCAGTGCTGCCAGGCCGCCGTGTAGGCGGAGCGCCGCTGTGAAGCTGCGCACCGTCGCCTTCGAGAACCTGCGCCGCCGTAAGTCGCGGGCGGCGTTTCTCGTGGCCGGGCTGCTGGTCGGCATCGGCACGGTGGTGACACTGCTCACGCTGAGCGCGGCGCTCACGGTGGAGGCGCAGAACAACCTCGAGACCTTCGGCGCCAACATCATCGTGGCGCCGCAGACGGATGGCCTGTCGCTCAGCTACGGCGGCGTGTCGTTGGGTGGCGTTTCCGTAGGAGCGCGCGAGATCCGCGAAGCGGACCTCGCGCGCATCGACACGATCCCCAATCGCAAGAACATCTCCATCGTGGCACCTGAGCTGCTCGGCGCCGTGCAGGTCAACGGGCGGCAGGGTCTGCTCATGGGCGTGCGTCCCAAGGAGGAGTTCGAACTCAGGAAGTGGTGGACGATCGACGGGCGCGCGCCACGGGGCGGTCGCGAGGTCGTGGCCGGCGCCGTGGCCGCCAAGACGCTGGGGTTGGTCGAGGGAGCGC
>JAPLCL010000404.1 GCA_026392265.1 Actinomycetota bacterium | reverse complement strand
GCGCCGTGCGTTTCTACCAGGCGTGCAAGGCCGCCGGCATCAAGCCCATCGTCGGCGTCGAGCTCACCGTCGAGCCGGCGGCAGGCCGCGACGGTCGGCCATGGCAGCCGGACACCGCTGGGGCCGGAGATGGCTCGGCGGTAGGTGTGGCAATGTCGGCGGCAGGCGCGGAGGGCGGGTATGGGGTTGAGGGAGGCTCGCGAGGCGCCGCGCAGCGGCGCCGAGCGGAGCGCAGCGAAGCGGAGCGCCCTCCCGACGCCCCATACCCGCCCGCAGCGCCGGGGGCCTCTGCAGCGCCGGGGGCATCCGCCGCCTTCACCCCCGACGGCCACATTCGGCGCCTCACGGGGGCGGCCACCATGTCCCCGTCCGCCGCGCGCGCCGCCGGCGCCGGCGGCCACCACCTGGTGCTCCTCGCCCGCGACTACCAGGGCTGGAGCAACCTCTGCCGCATCATCAGCGCCGCCCATCTGGAGCATCCCGGCGAGCCGCCCGTCGCCCGGCTCGCTACGCTCGCCGAGCACGGCGGCCACCTCGTCGCGCTCAGCGGCTGCCGTCGCGGCGAGATCTGGTCGCGCCTCCTGGCCGGCGACAAGGCCGGCGCCCGCGCCGCGGCCGCCGTATTCCAGCGCATCTTCGGCCGCGACTACTTCATCGAGCTGCAGCACGAGCTGCTGCCGGACTCCGGCTCCAGCCTGCGCGCCCTCGACCTGCTGGCCCACGAGCTGCGCCTCCCCACCGTGGCCACCAACGACGTGCACTACACGGTCAAGGCCGACGCCGGCCTGCACGACGTGCTCGCCGCCGAGGCCGCCAACCAGCCGCTGCCCAACCCGCTGGGGCGCAAGAACGCCGAGCTCTACCTCAAGAGCCCGGCGCAGATGCGCCGCCTCTTCCAGCGCTACCCCGAGGCCCACGCCAACACCACCCGCATCGCGGAGCGCTGCAACCTCGACCTGGGTCTCGGGCGCCTCCTCTTCCCCGCCTACCCGCTGCCGCCCGGCGAGACCGCCTTCTCGCTGCTCTGGAAGCGCTGCTTCAAGGGCGCCGAAGAGCGCTACCGGCCGCTCACCGCCGAGGTCACGGCCCGCCTCGAGCGCGAGCTCAAGGTCGTCGAGGAGCTCGGCTTCGCCGAGTACTTCCTCGCCGTGCACGACATCGTGGAGTTCGCACGTGGCCGCGGCATCTACTACTCCGGGCGCGGCTCGGCCGGCAACAGCATCGTCAGCTACGTGCTGCGCATCTGCGACGCCGACCCCATCGCGCACGGGCTGCTCTTTGAGCGCTTCCTCAATCCGACGCGCCGCGAGATGCCCGACGTCGACATCGACTTCTGCTCGGCGCGCCGCGACGAGGTCATCCAGTACATCTACGAGCGCTTCGGCCACGACAAGGTAGCTATGGTCGCCACCGTCAACACGGTGTGCGCGCCCTCGGCGGTGCGCATCGTGAGCCGCGCCTTCGGCTTCACCCCGGACGAGATCAACGGCCTGTCCAAGCGCGTGCCCTGGGGCAGCGCCGCCAAGCTCGGGGAGATGCTCGCCGAGCGCCCCGAGCTCGCCGATCACGAGTTCCAGCACCCGCACTACCGCCGGCTCGTGCACGTCGCCGAGCGCCTCTCCGGTTTCCCGGCGCACCTCGGCACCCACCTCGGCGGCTTCATCCTCTCGCGCGACCCGCTCACCGACCGCGTGCCCCTGCAGTGGGCCGCCAAGGGCGTCGTGGTGGCCCAGTTCGACAAGGACGACATCGAGACGCTGGGCCTCGTCAAGATGGACATCCTCGCGCTCAAGATGCACTCCGCCATCGCCGAGGCGGTGCGACGCATCGAGGCGCGTACCGGCATACAGGTGCGCGCCTGGGAGCTGCCCCGCGACGACCCCGAGGTCTACAAGCTCATCCGCTCGGCGCGCACCGTCGGCCTCTTCCAGCTCGAGAGCTCGGGGCAGCGTAACCTGGCCACGCGCCTGCAGGAGCGCGACTTCGAAGACGTCATCGCCGCTATCTCGCTGTTCCGCCCGGGGCCGCTGCAGGCCGACATGATCGCGCCGTTCATCAGGCGGCGTCACGGGCGCGAGCCTGTCACCGTGCCGCATCCCGCCATGGAACGTATCCTGCGGCGCACCTACGGCGTGATCGTCTATCAGGAGCAGGTCATCGAGGTGGCGGCCGCCGTGGCCGGCTTCAGTCTCGCCGAGGGCGACCTGCTCAGACGCACGATGACGCACGAGCGATCCATGGAGGAGATGGACGAGATCGGCCGCAACTTCGTCGAGAAGGCCGTGGCGCGCGGCACTTCGCGAGAGGCGGCCGACGAGGTCTTCCGCCAGCTTCGCGGTTTCGCGGCGTACGGCTTCAACAAGGCGCACGCCGCCTGCTTCGCGATCGTCTGCAACGCCTCGGCGTGGCTCAAGGCGCACTACCCGGCCGAGTTCTACTGCGGCATCCTCAACAACCAGCCCATGGGCTTCTACTCGCCGCGCGTGGTGCTCAACGACGCGCGGCGCTTCGGGCTCGCGGTGCGGCCTCTGGACGTCAACCTGAGTGGCGAGTGGTTCGAGGTCGAGGACGACGGGAGGGCGCTGCGTGTGGGGCTGGGCTACGTCAAGGAGATGAGCGCCGCGGCGCGACGGGCGATCGTCGAAGCACGCGGCTCCAGGCGCGGCGATGGGTCGGCCGCTGCAGGGCGGGAGAGGGCCTCGGGGGGGCGCTTCGCTCCTTTCGGGCCTGCCTACGGCGGCCCTGCAGAGCCCCCCTCGACCCTCTCCCTCCCCTCCGCGGCCTCCCGTTGCGCCGCGCCCGGAGCCGCGCTCGCGGGATCGCCCGGCGCGGCGGCTGAAGAGCCGGCGGGCCGGCCAGCGGCCGGCCCGCCCGGGCCCGCGCGACCGTACGCCTCGCTGGCCGACTTCGTGGCGCGCACGCGTGTCAGCCGCGAGATCGCCGAGAACCTCGTGCGCCTCGGCGCCTTCGATGCGCTCGGGGTGCGCCGCGAGGAGCTCGTCACCCAGGTGCCGCTGCTCTACGCCGGCGCGAAGCCGGCGGGGCGCGGCGGCGACAGTCGGCGACGGTCGCGCGAGAGCGCGGAGGGCCGGGACGGGGTCGGGGGAGGCTCGCGAGGCGCCGCGCCGCGGCGCCGAGCGGAGCGCAGCGAAGCGGAGCGCCCTCCCGAGACCCCGTCCCGGCCCGCAGCGCGGGTGACCGCCGACGAAGGCCTCGACCAGCCGCGCCTTGCCCTCGACGAGCAGCTCGGGCCGCTCACCTTCCTGCCCGACTGGCCCGCGCAGCGGCGCGTCGGCGTCGAGCTCGAGCTGCTCGGCCTCAACGTGAGCGCCCATCC
>JAPLCL010000392.1 GCA_026392265.1 Actinomycetota bacterium | reverse complement strand
GCGGTTGATCGCCTCGAGAACGCCGACCTCCTGGAGGTCGATGCAGGTGCGCACGCAGCGCCGGCAGCGGATGCACTTGTCCATGTCGCGCATCACGGAGTAACTCGAGAAGTCGGGCTCGAACTGCGACTTCTCGGGATGCCCGAAGGTGAACGAGGAGATACCGTACTCCTCGGCCAGCGACTGCAGCTCGCAGTTGCCGTTGCGCACGCAGCTGTAGCACTCGCCGTAGTGCTCGCTGAGCAGCAGCTCGAGCACATGGCGGCGCGCCTTGCGCACCTGGCGCGTGTGCGTGTTCACGGTCAGCGTGTTGGTGATGGGGAACACGCAGGCAGCCTGCAGCGTGCGCTGCCCCTCGATGTCGACGACGCACATACGGCAGACGCCGGCGACCTTGAGGTCGGGGTGGTTGCAGAGCGTCGGGATGTCGACGCCGATGGTCTTGGCGGCGTCGAGGATGGTCATGCCGAACGGCACCTTGGTCTCGATGCCGTCGATGGTGACCGAGACCAGAGCACCGATGGCCTCAGGGTTGTCGGAGACGGGCACCGTGCTGCCGACCTGGCTGGTCGGGATGCGCGGGGCCTTCTCGTCGTTTCTCGGGGTGTCGGTCATGCTGGGGTCCTCGCGGTCTCGGCCTGGGCGGGGCGGCTCATGATCTCGTCGCCAAAGTGCTCCAGGATGGACATGAAGGCGTTGGAGCTTGTCTGGCCGAGGCCGCACTTGGAGGCGACCTGCATGGTGCCGCTCAGCTCACGCAGCTCGGCGATGTACTCGGCCGAGCAGGTCCCCTCTTTGAGCTGCTCGGCAGCCTCGAGCATCTTGGTGTTGCCGACGCGGCACGGCGTGCACTGGCCGCACGACTCGTCGACGAAGAACTCGAGGAAGTTCTGGGCCACGGCGAGCATGTCGCGCTGCGCGCCGAACACCATGACCGAGCCACCCGTGGGGATGTCCTCGAAGGCCATCTGGCGGGCGAATTGGGCGCGTGGCACGCAGGTGCCCGAGGCGCCGCCGATCTGCACGGCCTTGGCGTCGTCGCCGCCGACTTCCTTGAGCAGGTCGGCGACCGTGATCCCGAAGGGGAACTCGTAGACGCCCGGCTTGGCGCAGTCGCCGCTGATACTGAACAGCTTGAAGCCCGTCGAGCGGTCTGTGCCGAAGCTCTTGAACCAGTCGACGCCCTTGGCGAAGATGCAGGCCGCCGAGGCCAGGGTCTCGACGTTGTTGACGATCGTGGGCGCGTAGCGATACCCGGCGACCACGGGGAACGGCGGGCGGTTGCGCGGCTCGCCGCGGAAGCCCTCCAGCGACTCGATAAGGGCCGTCTCCTCGCCGCAGATGTAGGCGCCCGCGCCGAGGGCGACGATGATGTCGAAGTCAAAGCCCTTGACGCCGCCGACGTCCGTACCCAGCAGGCCGGCGGTGCGGCGCTTCTTGATGACCGCATTGAGCGACGAGCGCAGGTACGTGTACTCGCCGCGCAGATAGACGATGCCTTCTTTCGCACCGATGGCGCGGCCGGCGATGGTCATGCCGGCGAACACGAGGTCGGCGAAGTCGGTGAGGATGACACGGTCTTTGAAAGTGCCGGGCTCGCCCTCGTCGGCGTTGCAGATGACGTACTTCTTGTCGCCCTTCTGGGCACCGGCGAAGTTCCATTTCATGCCCGTCGGGAAACCCGCCCCGCCGCGACCCTTCATACCGGAGTCGGCGACCGTGTCGATGATGTCGGCGCGCGACATGGCAAGGGCGGCCTTGAGGCCGGCGTCGCCGTCGATGGAGGCAAAAGTGAGGGTGTTACCCTGCGTCTGGATGCTCATACGAGGTATCCCTCCTGGCGCTCGGCCGCGTGGCCGCTGTACGCGGCGCGGCACGCGGCCACGATCTCGCGCACCGTCTCGGGCTTGACGCGCGTGTACACGCGGTCGTTGACGAGCAGGGCCGGGCCCTGATCGCACATGCCCATACAGTTGGCCCATTCGAGCGTGAAACGGCCGTCTTCGGTGGTCTCGCCGAAAGCGATGCCGAGCTCGGATTCGAGCTGGCGGGCGATGGCGTCCTTGCCGGCCAGCTCGCACGACACGGTGCGACAGAGGCGCACGACGAACTCGCCCTG
>JAPLCL010000020.1 GCA_026392265.1 Actinomycetota bacterium | reverse complement strand
ACTCCGGTCCCCCGAAGCAGCAGCTCGTGACCTTGGCCACGGGCAGTCTTACCTCGGCGACGAGTTCGCCCTCGGGCGAGTAGCGGTTGAGGCCCCAGCCTCCATGCAACGCTACCCAGACGCAGCCCTCGGCATCCACGTTCAAGCCGTCGGGGACGGCGCCCTCGACCTCAACGGCGGCCAGCGGCCGCCGGTTCTCGAGCGTGCCCGTCGCCAGGTCGCAGTCGAAGACGTCTACGCGGCAGGTCGGGCTGTCGACGAAGTAGAAGCTGCGCCCCGACGGGCTCCAGCCGAGTCCGTTCGAGATCGTGGTCCCGGTGAGGATGGTCGTCACGCTGTAGTCGGGGTCGACTCGATAGAGCGCGCCCACAGGCGACCGTTCGTCGAGCGCCATCGTGCCCACCCACAGCCGCCCCGCCGCGTCGCAGGCGCCATCGTTGGTGCGCGTGTCGGTCCGCTCTGACTCAATGGCCACAAGCCCGATCGACTGCTTTCCGTTGAGGAAGTGCAAGCCGTCGGGGAGCCCGACGACCACGCCCCCCCGTCGTCGCGGCAGGGCGAGGCTGACGACGTCTGAGACCTTCTGCACCGTATCCTCACCGGTCTCAGGGTCGTACCGGTGCACGCGCTTGAGGGGAACGTCGACCCACAGGAGGGTCGCGGAGGTCTCGTCCCAGCGCGGTCCTTCGCCGAGCTGGGCGGTGGGCAGAACGGCGATCTCGAAGTCGGAGAAGCGGGGCACGGCCGGACTCATGTCTGGTCTCCACGAACGCGTGCGACGGTCGGCAGCAAGTCTGTCACGATCGCGCGCTTGAGCACGACGGCGTCTGCGCCGGCCTCCATCGCCGCCCGGCGCACGGTCTCCTCGTCATGCACGCTGAGAACGATCACCTTGAGCGCGGGGCAGCGCTGATGGACTGCTCGCAACCATTCAAGACCGCCGTCTTGGGCGAGAGACAGATCGACGACGGCCACGTCGGGCCGAAGTCGACTCGCGCCCTCGAGCAGCGACGCCTCGTCGGCGACCATGACCACCGTTCCGAACGCCGTCTCGAGCAACCCGCGCACGCCTTCCGTGAGACCGTGGTGACGGTCCGCCAGCAGAACGCAGCTGAGATGCTTCTCGGGCATGGTGTCCGTCCTTCTCCGTGGCGGTACACGCCGCGATGCCTGTGGGCGGAGGGTCGAGTGGAGATTAGACGGGATCCGGGCGGCTGTGACCTCGGGATAGTACGGGGCGCGTCCCCGGAGAACTACGAGGTCCGATGGTGTAGCGTGGCCCATATGGGCAAGATCGAACACACACCGCGCACTGCGGAGAACGAAGGAAGCCGTCTCGAGTTCGAGACGCTGATCTCCGACCTTTCCTCGAGCTTCATCAACCTGCCTCCCGGCGAGGTGGACGGCGAGATCGAAGACGCGCTGCGCCGTGTCTGCGAGCTTCTCGGCATCGATCTTGCGGTGCTCTGGCAGTGGTCGGCAGTCACGCCTGATGTGATCGCGCCAACACACGCCTACCCTGGCCTGGAAGGTCTCCAATCCATCGAACCGTTGAGCCAAGAGCAATTCCCCTGGATCCGGCAGGAGATAGTGGCTGGCCGCGTGGTTGCTTTGTCTTCGCTGGAGGAGTTCCCTGCGGAGGCCGACGTCGACCGGGAGTTCTGCCGCCTCTACGGCGTCATCTCGCATCTCAGCCTGCCGCTCTCGGTCGGGGGCGAGCCCCCTGTCGGCCTCATCGGCCTCAATACACTGCAGGCGGAGCGCGACTGGCCGGACGCGCTGGTGAAGCGGCTGCAGCTGGTCGCGCAGGTCTTCACCAATGCGCTGGCTCGCAAGCGTACCGACGAAGCCTTGCGGGCGAGCGAGGAACGCCTGGCCCTGGCGGCTGACTCCGCCGGGGCGGGGCTCTGGATTCTGGACTACCGCACCGGAGTCTTCTGGGTCACGGACAAAGCTCGGGCGATCTTCGGGTATTCGCCTGACGAGGTCATTGACATGACACGTCTTGAGGCCTCCGTGCATCCCGACGACCGAGACCTTGTGCGCGGGGTCATCGAGCGGTCAGCTCGTATCGGCGAAGCCGTCACGGTCGAATACCGGATCCTGCCGGGCGACGGCAGTGAGCGCTGGATCCTGTCTCGTGGGCGACCCCGATCCGCGTCCATCGGCGAATCAGACCGCCTCATGGGCGTCTCCATCGACATCACCGAGCGCAAGCGCGCGCAAGAGGCGCTGCACGAGAGCGAGGCTCGCCTCACATCGGGAGCCGAGCTCGCCGGCCTCGGTTTCTACGAGGTGGACTTCAGCACGGGCGCCATGTACGCAGACGACCGGCTTCGCGATCTCTGCGGCGTACCTCCCGGCCGAGATCAGGGCCTCCAGGTGCTCGAGTTCTGGATGGAACATCTGCATCCCGACGACCTCCCCCACGTCTCGGACCTGCGCCAGCAGCTGCACGAAGGGAGGCGGGAGCGGTTCTCCTTCGAGTATCGCTACCTGCATCCTGACCGTGGGGAGACGTGGATCCAGCACTTGGCCGGCGCCGCTGCGCGGGACGCCACCGGACGCGCGCTCCGCACGTACGGCGTCCTCCGCGACGTCACCGAGCGCAAGCGCGCCGAGGACGAACTGCACGACCTGAGCCAGCGCCTCATCGGGGCTCACGAGGACGAGCGCGCGTTGCTGGCCCGCGAGCTGCACGACGACGTGAGTCAGCGGCTCGCCGTGCTGGCCATCGACATCGGCCGCGCCGAGCTCGCTGCGCCGCAGGGAGCGCAGGCGGAGGCGATGCGGGAGGTGCGCGCGGGCCTTGTGCGCCTCAGCGAGGACGTCCACTCCCTGGCCTACCAGCTGCACCCGTCGATCCTGGAGGAGCTCGGACTGGATGAGGCGCTGCGGGCGGAATGCGAACGGCGAGAGCGCCAGGGCCGGCTCGACCTCACGCTGGACCTCGAGCCGCTGACCGGTGTCGTCGGCAAGGATGCGGCGCTCTGCCTGTTCCGCGTCGCGCAGGAGGCGCTCAACAACGTGGCCCACCACGCCGGCGTGCGCGCCGCGACCGTCACGCTGCGGCAGATGGACGGCGGCTTGCTCCTCGGCGTCTCCGACGGCGGCGCCGGCTTCGATGCGGGGCATCCCGGAGAGGGGATGCACCTCGGCCTCGCGAGCATGCGCGAACGCGTGCGACTGGTGCACGGCACGCTCGACATCGAGAGCGCGCCCGGCCACGGCACGACGATCCTCGCCTGGGTGCCCGCGGAAGCAGCGTCGTGACGACGCCTCCGCGCCGGCCGCGCGTGCTCCTTGCCGACGACCATCTGCTGGTCGCCGAGGCGCTCAAGAGCCTGCTCACCCCCGAGTTCGATCTGGTGGGGGTGGTCGAAGACGGGCGCCAGCTGATCGAGGCAGCCGGAAGGCTGCGCCCGGACGTGATCGTCGCCGACATCACGATGCCCCATCTCAACGGCATCGACGCCCTGGTCCAGCTCAGGCACGGCGGCAATCAGGTGCCCGTGGTGTTTCTCACCATGCACCGGGACGCGACCTTTGCGCGGCGCGCGCTCGAAGCCGGGGCCTCGGGGTTCGTGCTCAAGCACTCGGCGTCGGTCGAGCTCATCGCCGCCCTCCACGCCGCACTCGAGGGCAAGACCTACCTCACGCCGCAGCTCGCCGGGGATGTCCTGGAGGCCATGAAGCAGGGGCCGGAGCGGGCCGCCGATCCGATCAGTGCCCTCACGCCGCGGCAACGGGAGGTCCTTCAGCTGCTCGCCGAAGGGCGTTCGGCCAAACAGATCGCCACGAGCCTCTCGATCTCGGTGCGG
>JAPLCL010000216.1 GCA_026392265.1 Actinomycetota bacterium | reverse complement strand
GTCGACCCTCGTGTAGTCGATGACGGAGTCCGCGCCAAGGGATTTCACCAGATCCAGATTGGCTGTACTGCAGACACCGGTGACTGCCGCACCAAGATGCTTCGCGTACTGCACTGCCGTTGTTCCCGACGTACTCGATGCCCCATAGACGAGCACTCTCTGGCCGCGCTGGATGTCGCCCCTCTCCATGAACTGCAGCGCCAGAAGCCCGCCATAGGCCGCCACCGTCGACTCCTCGTACGTCAGGGTCGCCGGCTTCAGCGCCAGGCACCCCCGCTTCGAGTCCGTCTCCCTCATGCACTTGTACTCGGCGTAGGCGCCGAGCCCGAAGCCTGTGAGCCCGTAGACCTGGTCGCCGGACTTGAATCTCGTCGTGTTTCGGCCCACCGCTGCGATCTCTCCCGCCAGCACCAGGCCGATGATCGGCTTGCGCGGCCTCGTGATGCCGAGCATCAGGCGCATGGGGATGCGGAACCGCAGTGGTATGTCAGAACCGCGGATGAAGATGTCGCTCGCCGTCACCGCGGTCGCCATGATCCTGATGCAGACCTCGTCGTCTTTGGGACTAGGCTGTTCCACTTCACGCATCTCGAGGACTTCCGGCCCTCCGTATCTTGGACACACGATCGCTCTCATGGCACTCCTCCAAGTCCGCTCCTGAGGCGAGGTTACCGGAAAAGGTGCGGGCGGGAACCTCCTGGTGGAGGTGGATGTGGTCGTCCGGCTGAGGGATTCCGGCAGCGGGCGCGCTCCCTTCCTGGAGGTAGGCCTCGGGCGACCTGGCCGCCTACACCTCGTCGGCGGTCACCGCGACGGCGAACGGGACGCCGAGCGCCTTCAAGTACCGAATCGCGCGAGTCGCGGAGGACCGGTCGCCACGGGAAGTGTATCTTCTGGAGATGCGCGACGGCCTGAGCGATGGCCGGGCCGATCATGCTACTGCTCTCGTACACCTTGCATAGGCGGTGCGCTTCGGTGAGGACCGCGGTGAGCTTCTCGGCGCTGCCCACGACCAGCGCTTGGTGAGGCTGATGAAACGCCCGTCGTTTGCCCGGCGTCGCTGGCGTGTGGTAGCATCTCGCGTCCGAGCGCAGTCCCCACTGCCTCAGCGCGCAGTCACGATTTCACCAGGATCGAAGGGATCACGTGGCCAACATCAAGCAGCAGAAGAAGCGTATCCGCCTGGCCGCCAAGCAGCGGCTGCGCAACCGGCACGCCAAGTCGAGCCTCAAAACCTTGTTCAAGCGTCTCGAGGACCAGGTCGCCGAGAAGCAGGGCGACGAGGCCCGCAAGACGGCCACGTTCCTCACCTCGCGCATCGACAAGGCCGCCGCCAAGGGCATCCTTCACAAGAACAACGCCGCCCACAAGAAGAGCCGCGTCGAGCACACGCTCGCGCAGCTCGCGTAGGCAGCGTTCGCACACCTGACGACGAAGCGGGCGGGCCGCTCTGCGGCCCGCCCGCTTCGTCGTGCGCGCGTTCAAGCGGCGTCTCGCGAGGCGGCCCGCGCGGAGCTGGGAGAGGGGATGCGACGGAGGCTCGCGAGGCGGCCGGTGCGGAGGCAGGGCTCTCAACCCCAGGGCAGCACGGGCCGCCTCACCCAGCTACGCCGCGGCCTCTCACGACAGCAGGCGCGCCAGCGCCAGCTCGACCACCAGCCTGTCGCTGTGGTTCACTCCCGAGGCGGTCTCGAGTGTGGCGGGCGCGCGCCCGCGCATGCCGGGCTCCGCCACAGCCAACGCCCGGTAGGCCCTGTCGAAGCGGCGCCGATCGTAGTTCCTGCGCTGGTCGAGCAGCTTCTTCGCGATGAAGGGATGCACGCCCAACTGCTTCGCGGCCGTCCCCTGATCGCTGGCGCCCAGATGCCACGCGCCCTCGAGCTGACGCACGTAGCGCAGCAGGCTGTAGAGGACGCGATTCGCGTCTTCCTTGGGGTCGCCGGAGGCGAAGATCGTCTCGAGGAGTCCGAAGGCCCGCGTGCGGTCGCGATGGCCGACCGCGTCCATGAGGTCGAAGATGCGCGCCTCGTCGTCAGGAGCGCAGACCGCGTCAACATCCTCGGCCGCCGCCGCAGCGCCGCGACAGTAGAGGGCGAGCTTCTCGATCTCGCGCTCGAGGCGCTCGGCGTGGCGCGGATCTTCGCCGCAGACGTCGAGCACGTGCCGGGCGACGGCGGCGCTCATCGGCAGCCGCTTGGCGGCCGCCCGTTCGCGCACCCAGCCGGCCATCTCGTACTTCTTCGGCAGGTCGTAGCTGAGGACGTCGCCGGTCTTCACGACGGTCTTGTACAACGCGTCGTCCCTGGCCCACTTCTCCGCTTCCAGGGCCAATGTCGTGCCTGGCATCGGATCGTGGATGTAGGCGATGAGCTCCTTGCGCTCCTTCACCTTGAAGTGGTGAGCGTTGCTCACCAGAAGGAGACGCGTGCCGAGAGCGAAGCCAGGCGTGTCGGCGGCCTCGATCAGCGCCCGCAGCACGTCCCCTGCGGTGCCGCTCTCCACGTCGAACGCAGCCACGTTGATGTCGCTGCCGCTCTCGGCGACGACGCGCCGGCGCAGACGCTGGACGGCGCGACGGACCTTGGGGCGGTCGCTGCCGACGATGAGATAGACGGGCTTCAGGGGGGAGGGTTCGCTCATGGTGGCCGAAGGATAGCACGCACCACGTACCCCATGCCCCGCGGGACGGCCCGCCCCTTTCGTGCTCGACGGAGGCAGGGCCGCCGACTAGGATTCCGGTGGCCGCGCGCCTCGCGCGGCCGCAGGAACCCGAAGGAGGAGCGTGCCCCTTATCGCCGCGTCAGTCTCGCTCGGTTCACCGCTCGTCGTGGCGTTGCTGGCGGTGCTCGCGGTGGTGGAGCTGGGCCTCCTCGCGTGGGCGCTGCTCGACTTGGCCCGACGCCCGGCCGGCAAGGTGGCCGGCGGCAGCCGCTTGCTGTGGCTGCTGCTGTGTGTGTTCGTGCAGCTGCTCGGGCCGGTGCTGTACCTCGTCGTCGGGCGGATGCGCGAGGCGCCGCGGCAAGTGCCTCCGCCCCAGGCTCCGGGCGGCGACGGACACGTCGCGCGCGCCGCCGCGGCGCTCTATGACGCGGCGGGACGGCACCCTCGCGCACCGGCCGACGGCGCGCCGGCCGACTTGATCGCTACCACTGAGGGCAGCGGGCCCGCCGTCGAGCTCATCGGCGTGCGCAAGGTGTTCCGCACCGCGGCGGCGCTCGACGGCCTCTCGCTGAGCGTTCCCGAGGGGTCGGTGTTCGGCTTCCTCGGCCCCAACGGAGCCGGCAAGACCACGACGCTGCGCATCCTCGCCGGGCTCGCGCGCCCCACCTCCGGCGAGGCGCGCGTGCTCGGGCACGACGTCGCGGGCGCCGGCGGCGACGTGCGCGCCGTGGTCGGCTTCCTGCCCGACGTACCGGCGTTCTACAAGTGGATGACCGCGCCCCAGTATCTGCGCTTCGCCGGCAACCTCTTCGGGCTGCGCGGCGAGGCCCTCGAGGCGCGCGTCGCGGCGCTGCTCGATCTCGCCGGCCTCGCGGGAGTCGATACCCGCATCGGCGGCTTCTCGCGCGGCATGAAACAACGTCTCGGCGTGGCCCAGGCCCTGGTCAATGCGCCCCGCCTGCTGCTGCTCGACGAACCCACCAGCGCCCTCGACCCCATCGGCCGACGCGAGGTACTCGACATGATCGCCGCCTTGCGCGGACGCACCACGGTGTTCTTCTCGACCCACATCCTCGCCGACGTGGAACGCGTCTGCGACACCGTTGCCATTATTGACAACGGCCGCGTCGTCGCGCACGCGCCCATCGACGAGCTTCGCCGGCGGCGCGGCGGGCTCAGCCGCCTGGCGGTCGAGGTGGACGAGCCGCAACGCCTCGCGCCGGCGCTTGAGGGCGCCGCCTGGCTGCGCGCCATCGAGGTCGTCGACGACGGCGGCCTGCGCCTGGCCACCGTTGACCTCGTGGCGGCGCTGCGCGTGCTGCCCGCGCTGATCGCGCGTCTGGGGCTCGCGCTGCGCCGCCTCGAGAGCGACGAGCTGAGCCTTGAGGACGTCTTCGTCGATCTGGTGGAGGGGGAACGCCGATGAGGGGCTTCGGGGCCTTCCTCGGCAAGGAACTGCGCGAGACCGTGCATACCTGGCGCATCTGGGTCCTGCCCGCCTTCATCCTGTTCTCGGCGCTGTCGTCGCCGCTGATCACCTTCCTCATGCCGACCCTGGTCGATCGGCTGGGCGGCATGCCGCAGGGCTTCGCGATCTCAGTGCCCGATCCGACCGCGCTGGCCGCCTACGTGGAGTACCTCGGCAATCTCGGCGAGCTCGTCATGTTCGCCCTCGTGATCGCCTACGGCGGCATCGTCAGTTCGGAGGTGCGCAGCGGTACTGCGGCCCTGGCCCTGTCCAAGCCTCTGTCGCGAGGCGCCTTCGTGCTCGCCAAGTGGCTGTCCCAGCTCCTCGTGGTCGCCGTGGCGGCCGCTGTCGCGACGGCGGTCTGCATCGGCCTCACGACCGTGTTGCTGGGCGTCGGCCCGGCGCAGGCGACGGTGGCCGCCGTGGCCCTGTGGTTCGTGTACGCGATGGTGATCTTGAGCGCGATGGTGCTGCTCAGCGCCGTGCTGCCGGCGCCGGCGGCCGCGGCCGGCGCCGGCATCGGCGTATACGCTTCGTTCGCCATCCTCGCCCAATTCGAGGCCACGAGCCGCCTCACGCCGGCGGGGCTCATGCCCGCCGCGCAGGCCGTCCTGAACGGTGAGCCGGCGCACTGGCAAGCGCCGGTCGCCACGGGCATCGCGGTGAGCGCCGCCTGCCTGGGCGCGGCCGTGTGGCGCTTCACGCGGCGCGAGATCTGAGGCGGTGGGCCGGCGGCGCTCCCCGTCACGGGAGCGCGCTACCCGCCGCGCGAGCGCGCTACCCGCCACGGCTCACTCTGACCTCGAGGCCGCGCGCCGCGGCCGTCAAGGTGACCTCGCCGCGCTGGTCGGTGCGCGCGCAGGCGACGCCGCCGGTGGTCAGCAAGGTCAGCATCTCGGGGGTCGGGTGACCATACGTGTTGGGGCCCACCGAGATGACCGCGAGGGACGGGGCGAGCTCATCGAGCTGCGCATCGTCGAGGCCGCCGCGGCTGCCGTGATGAGGTAGCTCGACCACGGTGCACACGGGCAGGTCCAGCGCTTCGAGTACGTCGCCCTCGGCGTCGCCCGGCACCAGCGCGTAGCGGCCGCCCAGGTCGGCCAGCACCACGAGCGCCGTGTCGTTCTC
The DNA here is from genome assembly GCA_026392265.1 of Actinomycetota bacterium. GTDB lineage: Bacteria > Actinomycetota > Thermoleophilia > UBA2241 > UBA2241 > CAIXSE01. The sequence continues at coordinate 4,428 of JAPLCL010000216.1, read as the reverse complement.
GCTCTGGTTGCCGCTCTCGCCCTCTGGCGGCGAGGTGGGCAGCACGCGAAGGCCCCAGCCGGCGCCGGTCACCTCGACCGGCGTCTCGCAGCGGCGCACCTCGGTGCCCGCCGCCGTCAGCCTCGCGGCGATCGCCTCGAGCGCCGCCGACGGCGACGGCGGGCGAGGCAGCAGCGCCGTGGTGATCGGGATGCTCCCCACGACATCCGCAAGCCCGGCGACATGATCGGCGTGACCGTGAGAGAGCACGAGGAGGTCGATACGCTTGACGGCATGGGCGCGCAGGGTGCGGGCCAGCGGAGCCGGGCCCGCGTCGATGAGCACGGTGGGGCCGCCGGGCGCCTGGAACAGCGTCGCCGCGCCTTCTCCGACGTCGAGGAACGTGAGCGTGGGCTGACGGGGTGGGGCCGCCGGCAGTGGCGCGAGCAGGAGCACGGCCGCCGCGAGGCCTGCGGTCGCGGCCACCAGCGCGGCGCGCCGGCGGCGGTCGCGGACGTAGGCGGCCAGACCGCCCCCCGCGCGTCGCGCGAGCACGACGACGACCGTCAGCTCGGCACAGAACGCCACCAGGAGGAGCAGCCTCAGGCCCACCCCGCGCCACTCGTACACGGCGAACGGCAGCCGGCCGAAAAGCCGCGAGACCTCCATGAGAAACCCGATGAAGAGGCCCGCCACCACGTTCAACGGGGCCGACAACCAGCTGCTGACGAACCCGAGCAGTAGCGACAACATACCGACGAACATGATGGGGCCGAGCACGAATCCCCCGGCCAGGTTGGCCGGGACGCTCACCAGCGAGGCGGAGCCGAAGGTGATCATGGAGACGGGCGCCGTGGACAGACTCGCGGCCGTGGTGATCCCCACCTGCTGCGGCAAGGGACCGGGAAGGAACCCGAAGAGCCGCGTGAGCGGCCGCGCCAGCAGCAGGAGCCCAGCCACAGCGCCGAACGACAGCTGAAAACTGACGTCGAAGATAGTGTTGGGGTTGCGCGTGAGGAGCCACGCCGCCGGGACCAGCCAGAGCAGCCAGCCGTCGGTGGGCCGGGAGGCGAGCACCGCGAGCAGCCCGACAATACCGGACACGCCGGCGCGTACGATGGACGGCGACGCCCCTGTGAGAAGCACATAGGTGGCGACGACCGGCACCAGCAACGTAGTACGTACCAGGCGCGGGATACCCAGCAGTGAGAAGGCGAACGCCCACATACTGCAGAGCAGGATGACGTTCTCGCCGGAGACGGCCATGATGTGGAGCAGGCCGCTACGCCGGAAGTCGTCGATCGAACCCTGATCGACCCCTTCGTCATCGCCCAGGACCATGCCCTGGAGCACCTCGCCCACAGGACCATGGACACCGGCGCGCAGATGCGCGCGGGAGGCCAGCCGCAGACAGTCGACGGCCCCCTGGAGACCGCCGCGGCGCCCCGAGACGCGCAGGTCCGCGAAGCGGCCCTCGAGCGTGACGTGCTCGCCGCGGCGGCGCAGATACCGGCCGTAGTCGAAGGCGCCCGGCTTGGGCGACGGCAGCGGCTCGACGTGCACGGAGTCCACTTCGACGACGGCGCCCTCCACGAGGGCGCCGCACGAATCGAGCACGAAGCGCTCCCCGTCCTCCAGCCGCAAGCGCAGATGGGCGGGCTCGGCAAGAGGCGCCGCATTCACGGCCTTGACGGCAACCGCGAGCGTGACCTGGTCGTCTTTGGCCGCCGGCAGGTCGGTGAGCACGGCGCTGATGGTCACGAAGCGGCCCTCGAAGGCTTCCATGGTGGAGTGCCCGAGGGAGTCCAGACGGCTGCCGCCGACGGCCACCCCGGCGATGAGGAACATCGCCGCGAGGCCTGCGGGCAGGACAAGCAGCAAGGCCGGCAACGAGTGCTCCGAGGAGCCGCGCCGCAGCGCCACGACCATGGCCGCCGCGAGGCCCGCCACGCCCGCCAGGAGACACCACCACGGGGGCCTGACGGCGAGCGTCAGGCAGAGGCCGCAGCAGTAGGCGGCGACGAACACGTGCAGCGGGGCTACTCTTCGCAGCACTCCCGATCACACCGTGATGCTGTCTTTCATGGCGGCGAACTTGGCGTCGCCGATGCCGGACACGTTCTTGATTTCGTCTACCGTCTTGAAGGGACCGCTCGCGGTGCGGTAGTCGATGATCTTCTGCGCGGTGGCGGGGCCGACCCCGTCGAGCGAGTCCAGCTCCTCGAGGGACGCCGTGTTGATATTCACGGGAGCGCCGGGCACCGTGGCCGACCCACCGGCCGAGCCTGCCGACCCGCCGGCGGCGGTCGCGACGGACCCGGCGGCGGCCGCTCCGCGCTCGGGCACCACGATCTGCTGGCCGTCGACGACCTTGGCGGCGAGGTTGACGGCGGCCAGCTCCGCCTTGGCCTCAGGCCCGCCGGCGAGCGCCAGGGCATCGGCGACCCGCGCGTCGGCGGGTACGCGCACGACGCCGGGCGACTTGACCGCGCCGCACACGTAGACGAGCACGTCGGCCGCCGCCGACGCCGACGGGCTGGCCGCAGCGGCCGGAGAAGCCGGCGGCGAAGACGCCGCTGCCAGCACCAGCGGTTCGCCGCCGGCCGGGCCGGCCGCCTTCGGGAGCACGACGTAGCGCACGCCGACGGCGAGGACCACGATGGCGACGGCCACATAGGCGTAGATCTGACGGCGCGAGAGCTGCATGGCCACCTCCGGGGAGAACGCGGACGAGAACCTCGCAGGCGTCGGCATTGCCCGCCACACGCCTGCTCTCGAAGGCTATGGGCAGACGGCGCGCCCGTCATCGCCCCTGAAGGGCGATTCGAGGGGGTGACAGTCAGCGGGGGGCCAGAACGCGCAAGGGCCGGGAAGAGGCGCTCTCGCCTCTCCCCGGCCCTCGGCCGCACCGTCTTCCTGCCGACCTACCGCACGACGAAGTTGACCAGCTTGCCGGGCACGTAGATCTCCTTCACGACCTGCTTGCCTTCGAGGAAGCGCGCGGCGTTCTCCGCGGAGCGCGCCTGAGCCAGCACGCCGTCTCTCTCCGCGCCGACCGGCACTTCGAGGCGGTCGCGCAGCTTGCCGTTCACCTGGACGACGACGGTGACGACCGCGTCCGCGGCCAGCTCTTCATCCCAGGCCGGCCAGGCGGCGTCGAGCACCGTGTCACCGTGGCCGAGCAGCTCCCAGACCTCCGCCGCGATGTGCGGCGCCATGGGCGCCACGAGCAGCGTGAGATCGGTGACCGCGTCGCGCCACTGCGCCGGCGTCAGCGCGCCTCGGGCGCCGGCCCACACCTCGAGCATCTCGTTCTGCAGCTCCATGAGCGCCGAGACGGCGGTGTTGAAGCGGAAGGCCTCGATATCGTGCGACACTTTGCGGATGGTCTTGTTGAGTGTGCGCAGCACCTGGCGGCCCTTCTCGGCCTCGGCCCCGTCCGCCGCCGCCCCGCCCTGCGCCTCCAGCACCTCGGCGGCGAGGTTCCAGAACCGGCTCAGGAAGCGCAGACAGCCCTGCACCCCGCGGTCGCTCCAGGCCACGCTCTGCTCGAACGGGGCGATGAAGAGCTCGTACACGCGCAGGCTGTCGGCACCGTAGCGCTCGACCACGCTGTCGGGGGTGATCACGTTGCCCTTGCTCTTGCTCATCTTCTGGCCGTCCTCGGCCTGGATCATGCCCTGGTTGCGCAGGCGCGCGTAGGGCTCGCCGAAGCTCGCGTAGCCGGCGTCCTTCGCGACCTTGCAGAAGAAGCGCGCGTAGAGCAGATGCATGACGGCGTGCTCGGCGCCACCGACGTAGAGATCGACCGGCAGCCAGTACTCGACCTTCTCGCGCTCGAAGGCGGCCGCCTCGTCGTGCGGCGAGGCAAAGCGGAAGTGGTACCAGCTGGAGCAGGCGAACGTGTCCATGGTGTCGGTCTCGCGGCGCCCCGGGCCGCCGCACCGCGGGCAGGTCGTGTGCACGAACTCCTCGCTGCGGGCCAGCGGCGAACGGCCGTCGTCGGTCGGATGATAGTCCTCGAGGTCGGGCAGGAGCACGGGCAGCTGATCGACCGGGACGGGCACTGGGCCGCAGGCGTCGCAGTGCACGATCGGGATCGGCGCACCCCAGTAGCGCTGGCGGCTGATGAGCCAGTCGCGGAGCTTGAAATTGATCTTCTTGCGGGCGGCGCCGCGAGCGCCGAGCCAGGCCACGACCGCTTCAACGGCCTCACCCGGCGCCGCCAGCCCATCGAACTGCCCGGAGTTCACCATGACTCCGTCGCCGGCGAAGGCCTCGGCGAGCTCACCCTGCGCTCCGCCTACGGGGGCGATGACCTCGACGATGGGCAGCGCGAACTTGGTGGCGAACTGGAAGTCGCGCTCGTCGTGCGCCGGAACGGCCATGATCGCGCCCGTGCCGTAGCCGGTGAGCACGTAGTCGCTGATCCAGATCGGCACCGGCTGG
>JAPLCL010000195.1 GCA_026392265.1 Actinomycetota bacterium | reverse complement strand
GCCCCCACTGCGGCCTGGGCTGCAACACCACCCCGGGGGCGCGCTACGGTGAACTGCGCCGCGTGCTCAGCCGCTACAACCGCGACGTCAACAAGATGTTCCTCTGCGACCGCGGTCGCTTCGGCTACGACTTCGTCAATGCGCCGCAGCGGATCCGCGCCACGCGGGTGGCGTGGCGCCCGGTCTCGATGACGGCGGGCGGCGGTGAAGCGCCCGTCGCGGTGAGGCGGGAACGCGCACTCGACGCAGCCGCCTCGCTGCTGCGCGGGCGCCGCGTGCTCGGGATAGGCTCGCCGCGGGCGTCGCTCGAGGCCAACTATGCCCTCCGTGCTCTGGTCGGCCCCGAGCGCTTCTACCTCGGCATGTCGGACGCCGACTTCGACCTCGTGGGTACGGTCCTCGAGATCGCCCGCGCCGGGAGCACGCGGCTCGGCGCCCTGGCCGACGTGCAGCATGCCGACGCCGTGTTCATCCTCGGTGAAGACGTCACCAACACGTCCCCGATGCTCGACCTCACGGTGCGCACCTGGCTGCGGCTGCGCCCGACGGCCGAGGAGGAGCGCGTACACATCCGCCGCTGGAACGACGCCGCCATCGGGCGCGCCAAGCGCCGCGCGCCGCGCCCGCTGTGGATCGCCGCGCCGCACGCGACCAAGCTCGACGAGGTGGCCGGCGAGACGTGGCGCGCGGCACCCGCCGACATCGCGCGCCTCGCTCTGGCGGCAGCCCGAGAGCTTGACCCATCGGCCGCCGAGGTGGCCGGCCTCACGGACGACGAACGCGCCCGCGTCACGCGCTGGGCGGGCGCGCTCAGCGCGAGCCGGCGCCCGCTGATCGTCTGCGGCACCCCGAACGGATCTCCGGCAGTGCTTCGCGCAACCGCCACACTGGCCGCGGCCGCCGGAGCCACCCTCGTCCTCACGGTCCCCGAGTCCAACAGCGTCGGGCTGCGTATGATCGGCGGCGGCCGCCTGTCGCAGGCCATCGCCGCTGTGGCGCGCGCCGAAGCCGACGCCGTCGTGACTCTCGACAACGACCTGCACCGCCGCGCGGCATCGCTGCTGGTCGACGACCTTTACGCGCACGGAGCGCACATCGTGGCGCTCGCCGCCCTCGAAGGCCGCGTCACCGAGCGCGCCGACGTCGTGCTGCCCGCGCCCACGTTCGCCGAGTCGACCGGTACCTTCGTGAACAACGAGGGACGGGCCCAGCGCTCCTTCAGCGTGCTGCCGCCTGAAGGCGAGACACAGGAGGAGTGGCGCTGGCTCCGCGACCTCATGGAGAGGCTCGGTCGCCAGGGCGGCCGTGGCTGGCGCGACGTCGACGACGTGACCGCCGCTCTCGAGATGGAGCTGCCGCAGTTCCGCGGCGTGGTCGCGGCGGCGCCTTCGTCCGACTGGCGCCGCGACGGCCGCAAGGTCGCGCGGCAGCCGCAGCGCTGGAGTGGCCGCACGGCCGCCGACGCCGGCGTGACCGTCTTCGAGCCGGCGCCCGTGCCCGACCCCGATTCGGCGCTCGCTTTCTCGCTCGAGGGCCTTGCCCCCGCCGAGTCGCCCGCGGCCCTGCTGCCGCGCGTCTGGTCCGCGGGCTGGAGCTCCGGTAACGGGCTGCACAAGCTGCAGGAGGAGGTCGGCGGGCCGCTGCGCGGCGGCCCGACCGGCGCACGGCTGCTCGACGAGGCCGGCCGGGCGCAGCCCCTGCCGGCGCCGCCCGCCCCGCCCGCCTTCCTCGCCCGCGAAGACGACTTCGTGCTGGTCCCGCTGCACCACATCTTCGGCTCCGAGGACCTCAGCATGCACACGCCGGGTATCGCGGAGCGCGCGCCGCAGCCATACATCGCCGTGAACCTCGAGGACGCCGCGCGGCTCGAGCTGGACGAAGGCGATTGGCTCGAGCTCTGGATGCCCTGGCTGGACGTCCGCGTCCGCTTCCGCCTCGAGCCCTCGCTGCCGACCGGCGTCGCCGGCGTGCCCGTCGGCCTGACCGGTATGCCCTACGTTCCATTGCCCGGACACGGGCGACTCACACGCATCCCGGCCCCGCCGGCAGTGAACGGGGGGGCGTCGTGAGCGTTTTCCCCGGCAGCGTGATCGCCGCGGGCGTACCGGCGTGGATCGGCCAGCTGGTCACGGTGCTCGGCGTGCT
>JAPLCL010000143.1 GCA_026392265.1 Actinomycetota bacterium | reverse complement strand
TGCTCGGCCTCGTCGTGCTCGCCGCCACCACGTGGCTGGCCCTGCGCGCCTCGCAGGTCCAGCGCCGCCTGCTGCGCTACGCCATGGCCCTCATCCCGGTGGCCACGCTCGCCGCCATCACCTTTAACCTGCTCGGCGGCGAGAACCTGGGGCGCTCGGTCGCGGCGGTGCTCATCGGCATTCTGGTGGTCGTGGCCCCGGTAGCCATCGTGAAGCGGCTGGCGACGCACCCGGTCGTCAACCTCAACACGTTCTACGGCGCGATCTGCGTCTACCTGCTCATCGCCATGTTCTTCGCCAGCATGTTCTCCCTGGACGCGGTGCTCGGCGGCGATGCCTTCTTCGCGCAGATCCAGCCGCCGCAGAAGTCGTCGTCGATCGACTATCTCTACTTCAGCCTCACGACGATCACGACCGTGGGCTACGGCGACCTCACGGCCGCGGGGAGCGTAGGGCGGATGCTCGCGGTCCTCGAAGCCGTCCTCGGCCAGCTCTACCTCATCACCGTGGTGTCGCTGGTCGTGCAGAACCTCGGCAAGGCGCGGCGCAAGAAGCAGCCTATCGATTGACCGACGCTGCGGGGTCCATGGGAGGGGCGCCGTCAGGCACGCCTCACACTGACCGGCGCAGCACGACCTGGCCGGCCGCCCATCCGTCAGGCGTCGCCGGCGGCGTCATCTCCGTGGTCGCCGGCGGCTTGGTGCGCTGCAGCCGCCGCGTTGAGGGCGCGATGCCCCTTCTCGTGGGCGCTCTGCCACAAGAAGAAGGACAGCGCCGCGATCACCGCCCCGCAGGCGAGCCCGACGGTGAGCAGCTCCGGACCCCCGGTCCAGGTGAGCGCGAAACCGAGGAACAGCACCCCGAGGACGACGACCACGACCGCCGCCAGGAGCTGCTTGAGGTCGTCCAGGTGATGGATCTGTAGCCACGCCGGCATGGGGATGTCGTCGTCCACGAAGAGGCTGTAGAGGCCGAGGGCGATCACGTAGAGCACGGTTGCGAGGAGGGCCGTGTCCGCCTGCTGGACGAGCTTGCCGACCAGCTCTTTCTGGGTCACATCGCCGGCGATGGCGTGGACGATCACCACGAACGTCGCCCAGACGCTCGAGATCATGAGCGCCATGAAGGCCGCGAACAGCCCGATCACGTCGATGACTATGAAGTAGCGACTGAAGCCGACGAGCCGCTGGACGCCCGAGCGTGTCCCTCTACCGGCCATGCGTCTACGCTTTTCGCAAGGCGAGCCCCTGGGCGATCAGCGACGCGCCGAAGAGGATGGCGTCGATACCGACGAGGATCATGAGGATGGCGATGGTCGGTCCGGGCCAGGCGATGACGACGACGCCGACGAGCGCCAGCAGGACGCCGAAGCCCGCGGCGATGCCCCAGCCTTGCCCGCGGTCGACGAGAGCCGCGATCGCCATCACGACGCCCCAGAAGAGAAAGGCGAGGCCCACGAGGACGGCCACGGTCTTGACCGAGGCGTCGGGCCAGAACACGAGGACCAGCCCGACGATCAGGACCACCAGGCCACCGATGATCTTGCCGGTCTTGCGCTCTGCGCCGGCGGCGTTCACGAACTGCACGATGCCGGCGAAGATGAGGAAGAGGCCGGCAAGGATGGCCACCAGACGCACGCTGCCCCAGATGTTGGCCAGCACGATGATGCCGAAGATGACGGCGACGATCCCCGCCGCCAGGATGACGCCCCAGTATCGGTGCGCGAGCGCCCCTTCATTGACGACCACGACCGTCGCGCCCTGCTGCTCGTCCATCACGCCGTCCTCCTCGTCGCTCATGTCTCGCGGTGATGCGACCAACTTCGCCCTCGGGGTCGATAATCCCTTACGGCGAGACCTGCCGCGTCCTCACTCGCCCA
>JAPLCL010000172.1 GCA_026392265.1 Actinomycetota bacterium | reverse complement strand
GACTGGGGAGGAAGCCGATCAAGAAGACCCTCCGCCATATCGCCGTCTTCATCGTCATCGTCATCGTCCTCTATTTCTTGCTGCCGAAGCTCGTCGACATGCAGAAGACGATCACGCTGCTCACGCACGCAAGCTACGTGCTTCTCGCCGGCGCGGTGGTGCTGCAGTGCCTGGCAGTCCTCAGCTACGCCAATCTCACGCGCTTCATCCTCAACGTGCTCGACATCCGCCTGCGTCTGCTCGACGTGCTCGCCATCACGCTCAGCAGCCTCGCCGTGAGCCACGTGCTCTCTGCCGGGGGCGTCGGTGGCTGGGTCGTCACCTACAACGCCCTGCGCAAGCGCGGCGCCCCCCACGGGCTCATCTTCGTGGCCATCGCCGCGCAGCAGTTCTTCAACTACATCGTGCTGTGGTTCTTCTTCGCCCTGGCTCTGGTGTGGCTCGTGCTGGCGCGTGGCGAGTCGATCGCCGGATACCTCGTCGGCCTCGTGTTCATCGGGTTACTGCTCTGGCTCACCATCTACGGGATCTACCTGTACAACCACCGCTCACGGATGCGGCGTCGGGTCACCCAGCTGGCTCACCTCGCCAACCGCGTCATGCGTCGCGAGGTGATCAAGGAGCGGCACATCGATGCCTGGCTCGACAACCTCTTCGCCGGCATGCGCCGCATGACGTCGCACCGCGGCTCGTTCCGCACGACCACGGTGCTGGCCTGCGGCCTCTGGTTCTTCGACATGCTGTGCCTGTACGCGGTGTTCCTCGCCTTCGACTACCCTATCGGCTTCGGGTACCTGGCTGTGGGCTACGTGGTCGCCTATGGGATCGGCACGCTGGCGCCCACGCCGGGGGGGCTCGGGGCGATCGAAGGCATCCTCATCGCTCTCTACGTGAGCTTCGGGGTGCCCTCGGCGACGGCCGTCGCCGTGGTGCTCGTTTACCGGCTCATCAACTTCTGGCTGCCGATCCCGCCGGGCTTCGTCGCCTACCTTGTGGTGAAGCCGGGCCGTCAGCCCATCGCTGAAGGCGAGGTCGAGGAGGCGGCCGCCGAGGTCTGCGAGATCGAGGGCCTCGGAGCGCAGCCGGGCGACTGATCGGTCCGGCCACCCGGTGGGTCGAGGCGCTGGTTGGTCAGAAGGACCGGACGGCACGCACGCGGTGCAAGGAGTACTTGTCATCGTTGGAATAGGTGCTCCCACCGAAGACCTCTGCCAACGCGTAGTACGCATCGTCCTCGGAAGAGCTCCAGTAGGAGGCGGTCTCAAAACCACCGATCCCTGCATGGAAACAGAAACAGTACAGCTTGTACAGTTCAAAACTGCTCGGCAAATACCAGTCGTCATAGCCGCCTTCGACCAGGTTGTCGCAGAGGTAGGCGGCGCCACTCGTGCATCCGGTCTGAGCAACAATGGCTGAGGTGTTTGCCTGGCCGGTCCCAAGGGCCGTACCGTGTGCAGCTGCCCCGACCGAGATGTTCGTTACGCTGCTCCACGCGATCCCTGAGCTCTGGTCAGCGCTCGCGGCGATTAGGCCGTGCTGGACCTTTGCATTGTAGCCCGGGTCTCCGCGTTCAAGGATGTAGGCTACTAGTCCGCCCTCGTAGGGATCGCCGATCTCGAGCGAGGGGCCGCCGAGAGCCTTCCTGAGGTTGGCCCACTTCTTGCCGGAGAATGCCTTGTTGGTGAGGTAAAGGGCCTTGATCTCATCGGGGTTCTCGCGGAACCCGAACCACTTGCGCATCAGTTTGAGGTCGGGCGGGTACGCGAGCGTCTCCGGCAGATTCTCAGCGCCTTTCATCTTCTCGAGGTACTTCTCCCAGGTCGCTTTGAGCTTCTCGATGGAGTAGCCGGCCTCCGCGTTACGCTCCAGCTCGTTGAGCCACTGAAGTGCCGCGACCGCAGCCGCCATGTAGTAGGTGTTACGATCCGCGTACGCTGCACTGTTGAAGACCCCGATGTCCCCGTTCCTATCCTCGAGGGCGTGCGTCATTTCATGCCACACCGTCTTGCTCAAGTCGCGCCTCGCGGCGGCGTTCGGTGGCCTTCGCGGGTCCTCAGAAAAGGCGAGCGTCTTCGTCTTCGGGTCGTACAGGGCGATCGGTGGTCTGCCGTCAATAGCTGATGGCGGGAGGTCGGGGTCCACCACCACCTTCAGAAAGCCCAGCGTCTCCTGGTATCCCTTCAAGTTGCCGTAGTCGACTACCTTGGCGAAGCCGTTCGTGTCGTACTGCTGCATGCAGATCGTCAGCAACTCGGAGCAGGTGTCCTTGAGCGTTTTCGGGGCCGCAAGAGCGGCAGGAGCGCAGGCGAGCAGCATGACCGCCGCAGCGGCGGCGACTCCCCAGCGCAGGGCGAAGCTTGTTCTCCGACTGCGACGTCCCGACATGGGGCACCTCCTGCGTGGTCTGTCCGGCACTGAGTCACGCTCTTCCGAAACGACTCTATCGCTAGTGGCTCGACATGTGGAGCGCCGGCTCTGCCGTGGACGACCGCGATCGCAGGGGAATCGATCGCCATCGGCGCGGCCTGCGGTGCGGTTCGGCGCGACGCCCTGCGCCCTACGTGCGCAGCCGGTACACCTTGAGCACAGGGCCGCGCTCGCCTAGGCCGGGCGTGATCGTCTCGACGAGCTCGGCCTGCTCGTCGAGGCCGCGGTAGAAGGCGGCGAGCTCGGGGTAGGCGTCCGCCGCTGCCAGCACGCGGTCGTACACCTTGGAGCTCACGATCACGTAGTCGGCATCCTTCTCGCGCAGCCAGTCGAGGCTGTGGCTGCGGTTGGGTATGCCGGGCGCCGGCAGCCTGAGCCGCAGCACGCGATAGGCGGGCGTGTCGAGCCCGGCGTTCCGGTAGTACTGCTCGTCGCGGACGCGCACCAGCGGGGCGCTGTAGTTCTCGGTGGCAATGGTGCTGCCGGCCGGCACGTTGTCCTCAATCCATGCCTTGGCGCGCTCGCGCGTGTCGGCGCCGGAGAGGTCGCGGTCGAAGGCTATCGAGCCGGCCAAGGGGGCCACGAGAGCGACGGCGAAGACAAGCGCGACGGCCGGCGCGGCGAAGCGCCGGGCCGCCGGCCGCAGATCGACGACGTCGAGGCACATACGTACGGCGAGCAGCAGCAGGAGTGGGAGGATCGGCAGCAGGTACCGGTCCGCGAGCTCCTTCCAGGTGCTGATGTAGACGAAGTAGGCGAGCGCGTAGGGCGCCAGCAGAAGATCCACCGTCGTGTGGCGCCAGAGCGCCCACGCCAGCCCGGCGATGGCCAGCACGACGAGCACGACGCCAAACGTGCCGCCGAGGTTGACTTCGAGGTTGTACCAGAAGCTGTTGCCGACGTGCTCGAAGCCCAGCCAGCCGCGGTCCATGATGCGGTTCTGGCGCAGAAAGTCGTGGAGAAAATGACCCGGGTCCAGCACAACGAACGGCGAGCCGACTAGGAACGCCAGGAGCGTGGGCGCGTACACGCGCGCAAGGAGCAGCCGCGGCCAGAGGAGCGCCGCGCGGCCGCCGGCCGCGACGCGGCGCCCCACTTCGCCGCGGCAGGCGTACGCCGCGGCGGTGGTCGCCGGCAGCACGAGCGCGCCGAGGTTGTACTTGGTGGACGTGGCCAGGCCCGCGGCCACGGCGCCGGCGATGAGCCGGCGGCGCCCTCCGCCGCGGGCCGCCCGCAGCAGCAGCAGAAACGCCAGCAGCGAGAGCGCCGTGGCGGTGACGTCGGTGACGGCCATGTGCGAGTAGGCGACGTGTAACGGCGCGACCGCCAGGAAAAGTGCGGCCACAAGGCCGGCCGCGCGGCCGAAGGCCTCACGGCCGATGCGGTACAGCAGGTACACCGACGCCGTGCCGGCGGCCACCGAGACCAGGCGCGCGAGCAGGAAGTACGGCCCCGGGTCGACGACGAAGGAACCCATCGCCAGGGGGTTCACGTGCTGGACCGCCCACAGCGTCGGCGCCGCGAGCAGATACACGCCGCCGAGCAGATAGAAGAACAGCGACGGGTAGTAGAAGAACTGCGGGTTCAGCCCGCCGCGGACGACGCCGAAGGCCTTGGGGACGACGACGCTCTCGTCGGCGTTGACGAAGCTGTACGGCAGGCCCCAGCCCACACCCTTGAGGCGCAGGGCGAGCGCCAGGACGAGCACCGCGACGAGGAGCGCCGCGGCCACGCCGGGGCGCCTCCACAGCCCGGCGCCGTCGCCCGCGTCGCTCACGCGCCCCCCGGCTCCAACTCCACGACGGCCGCGCCGCTGGCGCCGTCGCGGAAGCAGCTCACCTCACCGGTGTGACAGGCCGGCCCTGCCGGCGTGACCGCGAGGAGCACGGTGTCGTGGTCGCAGTCGAGCCGCGCCGAGAGTACGCGCTGCACGTTGCCGCTGGTGCCGCCCTTGTGCCAGAGCTCGCCGCGGCTGCGGCTCCAGAAGTGCGCCTCGCCGGTCGACAGCGTGGCGGCGAGCGCCTGCGCGTTGGCGTAGGCGACCATGAGGACCTCGCCGCCGCCGGCGTCCTGCACCACGCAAGGCACGAGGCCGTCGGCGTTGTAGCGCACGAGATCGAGGAAGGTCTGTGAGTCGATGGCTGCGTCCTCCAGGTGAAGCGGCGCCGTGACGGCTGCTAGCTGAGAAAGTCCTTCATGATGGCGACGCCGGCGCTGGTGCCCACGCGAACGGCGCCGGCGTTGATCATGAGCTCGACGTCGTGCAGCGTGCGGATGCCGCCCGACGCCTTGACGCTGATGTGCTCGTCGAGGCACTCACGCAGCAGCTCGACATCCTGCACAGTGGCCCCTTTGGGTCCGCAGCCGGTCGACGTCTTGACGAAATCCACACCGGCCTGCTCGCAGATCTTGCAGGCCAGCTTCTTCATCTTGGTGGTGAGGTAGCAGGTCTCGATGATGGCCTTGACGACGACCTGGCCGCGCCCCGTGTTGATGGCCTTCATGCGGACGCCGCGGACCACGCTGGCGAGCTCGTTGCGCACGTGACCGAACTCACCGGACAGAAAGGCGGGCAGGTTGATGACCACATCGACCTCGTCGGCGCCGCGGGCCACGGCTTCTTCGGCAGAGACCACCTTGGCGCGCAGCGAATCGGCGCCGTAGGGAAAGGAGATGACCGAGCACACCTTGACGTCGGCGCCGCGCAAGATACTGTCGGCGAGCGGCACGAAGTACGGAAACACGCAGACCGCCGCGAAGTGGTACGTGCCGGCCTCGCGGCACAGGCGCTCCACGTCCGCAGAAGTGGTGTCTGCCTTCAGAAGCGTGTGATCGATGGTCTTGGCGAGTTCCTCGGCGTTCACGCCGGTGGACCTCCAGGATGACGGCGGGGTGGGTGGAACCCCAGCGAGTATAGCAAACCCGGTCGCGCGTCCCGCCTCAGATGAGCCGCTCGATGAAGCGCTCGTCGCGGCGCCAGCGCTTGCGCACCTTGACGCGCAGGTCGAGAAAGACCTGGACGCCGAGGATGGCCTCGATCTCGTGGCGAGCACCGCTGCCGATGGCCTTGACAACACGGCCCCCCCTGCCCACGACGATGGCCTTCTGCGACTCGGTCTCGACGATGAGCGTGGCCTCGATCTCGACCAGGGGACGGTCGACACGCTCGGTGATCCCCATGACCTCGACGGCCACGGCGTGCGGGACCTCGTCGCGGGTGCGCCGCAGGGCCTGCTCGCGGACCAGCTCGGCGATGAGCAGCTCGAGCGGCTGATCGCTCTTCTCGCCGTCGGGAAAGTAGACGGGGCCGGGCGGCATGGCCGCGGCCAGCCTGGCCAACACGTCGCCGAGGCCGTCGCCACGCTTGGCCGACACCGGCAGGACGTCGCGGCCGCCGGCCAGCCGGCGCGCCTCCTCGAGGCGCGCGCCGAGCTGGGGGCCGTCCACGAGATCGATCTTGTTCAAGGCCACGACCGCCGGGATGGCGGCGCCGGCGACTGCCTGGACAACGTAGCGGTCACCGGCCCCGAAGGTCTCCGTAGCGTTCAGAAGGACCAGAGCCGCATCGACTTCGGACAGCGCGTCGTCGACCGTCGCCTGCATTCGCCGCGTCAGCGAATCGAAGGGTTTCTGAAAGCCCGGCAGATCGAGCAGCACGACCTGGCAGCCCTCGACATCGACCACGCCGGTGATACGCCGGCGCGTGGTCTGAGGATGGTCGCTGACGATGCTCACCTTGCGACCTACGAGGGCGTTGACCAGCGTGGACTTGCCCACATTGGGCCGGCCGAAGACGGCCACGAAGCCGGAGCGAAAGTCGGCGCTCACGGGACGCCGTCGTCGCCGGCACCGTCGACCGGCTCGCCGGGGGCGCCGTCGTCGCCGGCGAACGGCGCCGTGAGCAGATCGCGGAGCTGCACGACGCGCACCTCGCCGCCCATGCGCGCAATGATCGACGGGTCGCCGAACTCGGCCAGCGCCTGCAGGCACAGCCCGCAGGGCAGGCAGTCCTGCTCGTCGGCCGCGGCGACGGCGACGGAGCGCAGCTCGCGCTCGCCGAAGACGACCATGGCGGCGAGGGCGGCGCGCTCCGCGCACAGGCCGGCCGGGTACGAGGCGTTCTCCACGTTGACGCCGTGATGGCCGCAGCCCGACGGGCCGACGACCACGGCCGCCACGGCGAACCCCGAGTAGGGCGCGTAAGCCCTCTCGACAAGCGTCACCGCTTCTTCGAAGAGCAGACGCTCAGCCGGCTCCGCAGCGCGGCTCACAGCGGGTACCACACACGAAAGAGGACGACGGTGATGACGATACCGAGGGCGGCGCCGGCAGCCACCTCGAGGAGACTGTGGATGCCCGACTGGATCCTGCTCTGCGCGACCAGCAGCGCCATGAAGAGGGCGATCGCCGAGATCGGCAGAGCGTAGCCGGTGTTGGCGGCCACGAACGTCAGCGCGACCCAGGCGGCGAAGGCCACGGCGGCGTGCGCCGACGGCAGGCCGCCGTGAAAGGCCGTGCCACGACGGGTGAGCGCTTTCATGGCGATCGCCGCCAGGATGACGATCACCAAAGCGATCACCGTGACGTCGATGGGCGAGCCGCGCAGCTTGGTGAGCACCGTGTAGGGCACGCTGGTGATCTTGTCGTAGAAGACCAGATAGGCCACGGCGAGGGCGTTGATCGCGGCGATCAGGACGGCGCCGGCGGCCACGTCTTTGGCGACCTTAGCGCGCGGGTCCTCACTGTCGGTCACCAGGTCCACCAGATGTTCGATGGCGGTGTTGAGCATCTCGGTGATGAGCACAAACGTGATCGCCATCAGCACGGCGATGACCTCGAGACGCGTGAGTGCGAAGAACAGGCTGGCCACCAGCACCAGACCGGCGATCGCGAAGTGGACCCACATGTTGCGCTCATAGCGCAGCGCGTGAACGATGCCGTCGAACGCCCAGTTAAAGCTGTGGAGCAGGTTACCGCGGCGTTGCGACAACGAGCGCCTCCCACTCCACGAGCTCGAGGAGCTCGGCCTGTCGCAGGGCCATCTGCCCGGCGTCGACCTCGTGGTCGTAGCCCAGCAGATGGAGGGTGCCGTGCACGAGGAGCAGCGCGAGCTCGAGGGCCGCGGGCAGTGAGTCGGCGCGCGCCTGGCGCAGCGCCTGGCGCGCGCAGACGACGACGTCGCCGAGCAGGCGCGGCGGCCCGGTGGGGCCGCCCGCGGCGGCCGGACCGGGCTTGTCCCCCGCCTCTTCCAGCGGGAACGAGAGCACGTCGGTGACCTCTTCCCTGCCGCGATACTCGCCGTTGAGGACGCGGATGCGGCGCTCGCCGACGAGCTCGACGGACGCCTCCGCGTGGTCGACGCCCTCGGCCTCGAGCACACGCGCCACGAGCCGCGCGATGGCCTCTTCGTCAACGCTCACGCGCGTGCGGTTGAACACCTCGACGAGGTTCATGCGTCGCGCTCCGGCCGGGCCTGCCGGACGCCGGACTGGAGCGTCTTCGCGGCCTCGGCCTTGTCGCCGTGGTCCTTGTACGCGTTGACGATGCGCTGCACGAGCTTGTGCCGCACCACGTCGTGGCCGTCGAACTGCGTGATCGCGATGTCTTCGATCTCCTCGAGGACCTCGGGCACCGTGACCAGCCCCGACGTGCGGCTGTGCGGGAGGTCGATCTGCGTGACGTCGCCGGTGACCACCATCTTGGCGCCGAAGCCGAGACGCGTGAGGAACATCTTCATCTGCTCGGGCGACGTGTTCTGCGCCTCGTCGAGGATGATGAACGAGTCGTTGAGGGTGCGGCCGCGCATGAAGGCCAGCGGCGCCACCTCGATCTCGCCCTTCTCGATGAGGCTCGCGAGCTTCTCGCCGTCCATCATGTCGTAGAGCGCGTCGAAGAGCGGCCGGAAGTAGGGGTCGACCTTCTCGGACACGGTGCCCGGCAGGAACCCGAGGCTCTCCCCCGCCTCGACCGCCGGCCGCGTGAGGATGATACGCCCCACCTGTTTGGAGAAGTAGGCGCTGACCGCCATGGCCGTGGCCAGATAGGTCTTGCCGGTGCCGGCCGGGCCGATGCCGAAGGTGATGGTGTTGGTGCGGATGGCGTCCACGTACAGCTTCTGATTGACCGTGCGCGGCCCGATCTGGCGGCCGCGGTGCGTCCACACGACGTCGCCGTATACCTCGGATGGCTTGCCCGACGAATTGACGGCGATGTCCATGAGCGACTCGACCATGCCCGCGTTCACGGGCCTTCCGGAGCGGATCACCGTGAGCAGCTCCTCG
>JAPLCL010000353.1 GCA_026392265.1 Actinomycetota bacterium | reverse complement strand
GAGTTGCGCGACCTGTACGTGACGACGCGCCGTGACGGGCTGAGCGACGCTGAGGTGGCCCAGCAGCCGCTGTCCGGGGCGCTGCTGTGCCTTGATGTCGGCGTGGCCGGGCTGCCGACCGACACGTTCGCCGGATGAGTTCAGAAAGGTGGAACAGCAATGAGACTTGAAGGCAAAGCTGCACTAGTGACCGGCAGCTCGAGCGGTATCGGCGAGGCTATCGCCCTGCGCTTCGCGCGCGAGGGCGCCGACGTGGCCGTGCACTACCACAGTGAAGAGGAAGAGGGACGCTCCGTCGCGGCGCAGATCGAGCAGATGGGCAGGAGGTCGGTCGCGCTAGGGGCGAACGTCGGCGTGGCCGCGGAGGCCGAGGGCTTGGTGCGCGACGCGCACGCCGCCCTCGGCCGCCTCGACATCCTCGTGAACAACGCCGGCGTCGAGATCCGCGAGCCGTTCGTCGACGTCAGCGAACAGCACTTCGACCTGGTCCTCGGGGTCAATCTGAAGGGCGCGTTCTTCGCCGCGCAGGCGGCCGCGAAGCTCATGATCGCCGCCGGCGGCGGGGGGCGCATCATCAACGTGTCGTCGATCCACGAGGACGTCGCCTTTCTCAACTACGCGACCTACACGACGTCCAAGGGCGGCATGCGCATGTTCACGCGCACCGTCTGTCAGGAGCTGGCGCCGCACGGCATCACCGTCAACGACATCGCCCCGGGAGCGATCGCCACGCCGATCAACAAGCGCACCCTCGGCGACGGCGAGCTGCTGCACGCGCTGCAAGCCGTGATCCCCGCCGGACGGCTCGGCGAGCCCGACGAAGTGGCTTCCGTGGCTGTGTTTCTCGCCTCGGACGAGGCTGGGTACGTCACCGGCAGCACCTACTACATCGACGGCGGCATGTCCCGCTGGAACAAGGGACTGTAGAAGGAGATGGAAACAATGACAGAGCTGGATGAGAGCCTGCTTGAGGCACTCGCGGAGCGCTCTCGCGAGCGACCGATCACGGCATTCAACGGCGTCGTGCGTTTTGACGTCAGGGATGGCGATCGTGTCGACGAGTGGTACCTGACCATCGCGAAGGGCGTCGTGACCGTCGGACGCAAGGGCGGCGCACCCGACTGCGTGGTCACGGGCGACGTCGCCACGTTCGACGCGGTCTTGAGCGGCAAGGCGAACGCCATGGCTGCTCTTCTGCGTGGTGCGCTCGACGCGCAGGGCAAGGTCGTCCTGCTGACCGCGCTGCAGCGGCTGTTCCCCGGCTCGCCGGGCGCTGTCGGTCTGCCCACAGCGGGCTACGCGGAGCGGCTGTCATGAGCGGCGCCGTCAAGATCCTCGAGGGCAACACCTTCGTGGTCAGTGACGACAGCGGCGACATCGAGGCCTCGCTGACCGACCCGACCGGGCTGTTCTCGTTCGACACCAGGTTCCTCTCGCGCTGGGTCCTGACGATCGACGGGCAGCGGCTCAACCCGCTGTCGGTGGACGACCTGCAGTACTTCGAGACGCGCTTCTTCCTGGTGCCCGGGACGGGGACCGTGTACATCGACGCCAAGCTGTCGGTCATTCGTCAGCGCGCCGTCGGTGGCGGCTTTCACGAGGAACTGACGATCCTCAATCACGACGACAAGCCGGTCGACCTCGAGGTGCGCATCGAAGCCGCCTGCGACTTTGCCGACCTCTTCGAGGTCAAGGACGATCTCAAGAAGAAGGGCGAGTACTTCACGCGTGTTGACGGCGGGCGGCTGGTGCTCGGCTATCGCCGCGAGACGTATGTGCGCGAGACCTGGGTCTCGGCGACGGAGGCGTGCGCGGTGGACGAGGGCGGCCTCACCTTTGTCGTCCACGTGGAGCCCCACGAGCAGTGGTCGACCGACCTGCATGTGGCGATCGGACGGGACGTGAAGGGCGTGACCAGCGGATCGCTCAAGTACGAGCGGCACGCGAAGAAGGCCCGCCCCAACATGGAGCTCAGTCTCGAGAAGTGGCTCGACGACGCGCCGAGTCTCGACTGTGACTGGGACCCGCTCAAGCGGACCTACCATCGCTCCCTCGTCGACCTGGCGGCGCTGCGGTTCTCGCCGCTCTCGCTGCCCGGTCACTACCTGCCGGCCGCCGGGCTGCCCTGGTTCATGACGATGTTCGGGCGGGACAGCATCTTCACCAGCCTGCAGGCGCTGCCGTTCGCCTCGGAGCTGGCGCGCACGACGCTGGTGGCCCTCGGCCTCTGGCAAGGATCGCGCCACGACGACTTCCGCGACGAAGACCCAGGCCGGATCCTCCACGAGATGCGCTTCGGCGAGATGACCGCTTTTGAGGAGCGGCCGCACTCGCCCTACTACGGCTCGGTCGACGCCACACCGCTCTACGTGGTGCTGCTCGACGAGTACGAGCGCTGGACCGGCGACACGAAGCTCGTGCGGGCGCTCGAGCCGCAGGCGCGCGCCGCACTCGCGTGGATCGACGACTACGCCGACCTGCAGGGCAACGGCTACATCGCCTATCAGCGACGCAACGAGAAGACGGGCCTCGAGAACCAGTGCTGGAAGGACTCGTGGGATTCGATCTCCTACCGCGACGGGCGCCTGCCGGGCTTCCCGCGCGCCACCTGCGAGCTGCAAGGCTACGCCTACGACGCCAAAGTGCGCGGCGCGCGCCTCGCGCGCCTCGTGTGGAAGGACTCGGCCTACGCCGAGAGGCTCGAGAAGGAGGCCGCGGACCTCAAGCGGCGCTTCAACCGCGACTTCTGGGTCGAGGACGGCGAGTACTATGCGATCGCCATCGAGTCTGACGGCAGCAAGGTCGACGCGCTGGCGTCGAACAACGGCCATCTGCTGTGGAGCGGCATCGTCGATAAGTCGAAGGCCAAGGCGGTGGCCCGGCATCTGATGTCGCCGGCCATGTACTCGGGCTGGGGCGTGCGTACGCTCGCCGACGGCCAGGGCCGCTACAACCCGATCGGCTACCACGTCGGCACCATCTGGCCGTACGACAACTCGTTCATCGCCTGGGGTCTGCGGCGCTACGGCTTCAAGGAAGAGGCGGCGCGCATCGCCGCGGGCATCCTCGACGCCGCCGAGTTCTTCGAGGGCCGCCTGCCGGAGGCGTTCGGCGGCTACGAGCGCGAGCTGACCAAGTACCCGGTGCAGTACCCCACGTCATGCAGCCCGCAGGCATGGTCGACCGGCGCGCCGCTCTTGCTGCTGCGCACGATGCTCGGCCTCGAGCCGATCGGCGAGCACCTGGTCGTCGAGCCGGCGCTGCCACAGGGCATTGGCCGCCTCGAGCTCCTCGACGTCCCCGGCCGCTGGGGAAGGCTCGACGCCTTTGGGCGCGGCCGAGTCGACGTCGGGAAGCGGCCGCGCCGGCAGGCGCAGCTCGGCGTCATCAAGCCTGAGAGGAAGAAAGCATGAGCGCGCAGACATCCGCAGGAGGCCGTCGGGACGATCGCCGTCAGAGCGCAGCTATGCCGTCGCCGTTCACCCCCATCGCCGACTACGCGTTCCTGTCCGACTGCCACACCGGCGCCCTCGTCGCCCCGGACGGGAGCGTCGACTGGCTCTGCGTGCCGCGCTTCGATGCGCCGAGCGTCTTTGGCTCCCTGCTCGATCGCGGCGCCGGGGGGTTCCGGTTCGGGCCGTTCGGACTCAACGTTCCCGCGACGCGGGCCTACGAGCCTGGGACGAACACCCTGGTCACGACGTGGCACACGGCGACCGGATGGGTGGAGGTCCGTGACGCGTTGACGATGGGCACGCGGGAAGGGGAGGACACGGTCACCCCGCACACCAGGCCTCCGGTCGACGTCGACGCCGACCATCTGCTGGTGCGCACGGCACGTTGCCTCGAGGGTCAGGTCGAGGTCGAGCTCACCTGCGAGCCGGTGTTTGACTACGGAAGGACCGCGGGTGAGTGGGCGCTCATCGGCGAGTCGCGTCACGCCGCCGACGCTACCGGCGCCGGCCCTACGGTCCGCTTGACGACAAGCATGGCGCTCGGGATCGAGGGCACCCGGGTCCGCGCCCGGCATGTGCTCGCGGCCGGGGAACGCGCGTATTGCGCCCTCTCATGGGCCGAGGACCTGGCCTCCCCGGTCGACGTCGACGACGCCGAGGCACGGCTTGTGGCGACGAAGCGGTTCTGGCGGGACTGGCTCGGCCGGGCGCGCCCGATCGACCACCGCTTCAGGAGTGTGATCGAGCGCTCGGCCCTTGCGATAAAGGGCCTGACGTACATGCCGACGGGTGCGACGGTCGCGGCCCTCACCACCTCTCTACCCGAGACCCCCGGCGGCGAGCGCAACTGGGACTACCGGTACACATGGATGCGCGACTCCACCTTCACGCTGCAGGCCCTGCACTGGCTCGACCTCGATTGGGAGGCCGACGAGTTCATGCAGTTCGTGGCCGATCTGGAGGCAAACGAGGACGGTTCGCTGCAGATCATGTACGGGATCGACGGGAGACGGGACCTCACCGAGTCGACCATTGACGAGATGTCGGGGTACGCAGGCGCACGTCCCGTCCGCACAGGCAACGGCGCCTTCGATCAGCGACAGAACGACGTGTACGGCGCGGTGCTGGACTCCATCCTCCTGCACACGCGCCGGAGCCGGCGCCTGCCACGTCGGTTGTGGCCGATCGTGCAGGCGCAGGCGGAGTGCGCGACGAAGGCCTGGCGTAGCCCCGATCAAGGCATCTGGGAGGCGCGCGGCGGGCCTCAGCACTACGTCTCGTCGAAGCTCATGTGCTGGGTCGCGATGGATCGCGCGGCCAAGCTGGCCGAGATCCGCGGTGACGCCGATCTCGAGACGAGGTGGCGGGCGACCGCCGACGAGATCCACGACGACATCATGGAGCACGGGGTCAGAGACGGAGTCCTGCGGCAACACTACGAGACCGACTCGCTCGACGCCTCCACCCTCTTGGCGGCACTCTTCGGATTCCTGCCGTACGAGGACGACGTCCTGCGGGCGAGCGTCCTCGCGATCGCGGAGGACCTCACCGAGCACGGGTTCGTCTTGCGCTACCGCACGGACGAGACCGACGACGGGTTGTCCGGCAAGGAGGGGACGTTCCTGATCTGCTCGTTCTGGCTCGTGTCGGCCCTCGCGATCATCGGCGAGGAGCAGCGCGCTCGCGACCTGATGGAGAAGCTCCTGCGGGTCGCGTCGCCGCTCGGACTGTTCGCCGAGGAATTCGACACCGACACCGGCCGCCACCTCGGGAACTTCCCGCAGGCGTTCTCCCATCTCGCCCTTATCGAGGCCGCCGCGAGGATCATCCTCGCCGAGCGACTGCCGGAGTTCGCATGAGCGTCTACGACGGCATCATGCTCGGCGCGTCGCGATCCTCAGAAGAGACAGTCGTGCACCTCAATGGAAAGGCTGCAAGATGAAGGTCATCATCGTTGGCGGAGTCGCCGGCGGCGCCTCGTGCGCGGCGCGCCTGCGCCGGCTCGACGAGAACGCCGAGATCCTCATGGTCGAGCGCGGGCCGTACGTCTCGTACGCGAACTGCGGGCTGCCGTACTACATCGGCGGCGTGATCGAGAAGCAATCGACTCTGCTGGTCGCGACCACAGACACCTTTCGCGACATGTTCGCCGTGGACGCGCGCACAAATTGCGAGGTCGTCGGGATCGCGGCGCGCGAGAAGACGGTGCAGCTCAAGGACCGGACGACCGGCGAGGTGACCACCGAGCACTACGACAAGCTCGTGATCTCACCCGGAGCGGCTCCCATCCGTCCGCCCCTGCCGGGTATCGACCTTCCCGGGGTCTTCGGGGTGAGGACGGTACCTGATGCGAGCCAGATCCGCGCCTGGATCGACGAGCGGCGCGGCAGAGCGGGCGGCATGGACTCCTACACGGGATTCCAGACGCGCACCAGGAAGCTGCGCGCCGTCGTCGTCGGCGGAGGCTTCATCGGCATCGAGACGGCCGAGAACCTGGTCGGGCTCGGCTTCGAGGTCACGCTGCTGCAGCGCGGCGACCAGATCATGACGCCGCTCGATCCCGAGATGGCTCGCTACGTGGAGCGTCATCTGGGCAAGCACGGTGTGCAGGTCCTGCTGAACAGCGCGGTCTCCGGGTTCCGGGAGGCGGCGGACGGATCGCTCGAGGTCCTCACCGACTCCGGTCCGGCGTATCCGGCGGACCTCGTGATCCTCGGCATCGGAGTGCGTCCCGAGACCGCGCTCGCGGAGATGGCCGGCATCGAGCTCGGCGAGCGCGGCGGCATCCGCGTCGACGATCACATGCTGACGAGCGACCCGGACATCTTCGCCGTCGGCGATGCGGTCGAGAAGAAGGACTGCATGACCGGCGAGTGGGCCTTGGTCGCGCTGGCGGGGCCGGCGAATCGCCAGGGCCGCATCGCCGCCGACGTGATCGCCGGGCGGGAGTCGCGTTTTCGCGGCACGCAGGGCACCGCGATCCTCGGCGCCTTCGGCGCCGCGGTCGCGTGGACCGGTCTGAGCGAGAAGGCCCTCAAGCGCATCGGCGACGACGACTACGAGAAGATCTACCTCTACCCGAACTCTCATGCAGGGTACTACCCCGGTGCCACCCTGCTCGCCATCAAGGTCCTCTTCCGCAAGTCCGACGGAGTGCTCCTCGGGGCGCAGGCCGTGGGCCGGGAGGGCGTCGACAAGCGCATCGATGCCTTCGCCATGGCCATCCAGCTGGGCGGCACCGTCTACGATCTGGAGGAGTGCGAGCTCTGCTACGCGCCCCAGTTCGGCATGGCGAAGTCGCCGGCCAACTTCGCCGGGATGGTCGGGGCCAACGTGCTTCGCGGAGATATGCCCATCATCCATTGGGACACCTTGGGAGACGGCTTTCTCCTCGACGTGCGTCATCCCGAAGAGCTCGCCGTTGAGCAGTTGCCGGGGGTGGTCAACATCCCGATCGATGAGCTCCGCGGACGTCTGGACGAGCTCCCGCGTGACCGAGAGATCCTCGTCATCTGCCGCTCGGGCCAGCGCGCCTACTACGCGACGCGGATCCTGGTGCAGAACGGGTTCACCGCGCGGACGGTCGCCGGCGGTATGCTGTCGCATGAGATCTTCGCGACGCTCTGAGATGCCTGCAGAGAAGCTCCACGAGCAGAAGGAGTCACGACATGGCCGATAATGAGGCACTGAAGCGCATCGCGCAGTTCATCGAGCCCCTCCGCGTCACTCCCGGCTCCAAAGTGACGCTGGCAAAGGACTTCGATCCCGGTTACAAGGCGGGGTTCGTCAAGAAGAAGGAAAGCGTCGAGCTCCTGCAACGGGGCGTCGAACTGCTCACCGAATACCAGGCGCGCCTCGCGGCCCAGGACACCCACGGCGTCCTCGTCGTGCTCCAGGCCCTGGATGCCGCCGGCAAGGACGGCACGATCCGCCACGTCATGAGCGGCGTGAACCCGCAGGGCGTCTCGGTCCACTCGTACAAGGTACCGTCCTCCATCGAGATCGATCACGACTACCTGTGGCGCTACGCCACCAACCTGCCCCGTCGCGGCGAGATCGGCATCTTCAACCGCTCCCACTACGAAGAGGTCCTCGTGGTGCGCGTGCACCCCGAGATCCTCGACCGCCAGCAGTTGCCCAAGAGCGCCCGCGGAAGGGACGTGTGGAAGAAGCGCTACCGCGACATCAACGACTGGGAACGCCATCTCGTCGACAACGGCTTCAAGGTCGTGAAGCTCTTCCTGAACCTGTCGAAGGAGGAGCAGCGCACTCGCTTCCTCAGGCGCATCGACCTGCCCGATCACAACTGGAAGTTCTCCGCCGCCGACGTCCACGAGCGCCGCTCCTGGGACGCCTACCAGAAGGCGTTCTCCGAGATGCTCTCGGCGACGAGCACCGAGTGGGCGCCTTGGTACGTGATCCCCGCCGACCACAAGTGGTTCGCGCGGATCTGTGCCTCGTGCGTCATCGCCAACGCGCTGATCGAGATCGACCCCCGCTACCCGAAGGTGACCGCCGAGGCCCTCAAGGCGCTGCAAGCGGTGAAGGGCGAGCTGGAGGCTCAGGCGCCCAAGGGCGCCGCCCCCGACCCGTTCGAGGCGGAAGCCGACGACGCCGACGACGAGCCCAAGGGGAAGAAGGCGCGCAAGAAGGCCAAGGAGGCGGCGAAATAGTCGCGGGAGGAGAAGCGATGGCAACGACAGACCAGGTCTCGGCCGGTACGGAGGGGAAGGCCGCGCGCTGGTACGCGCTCTCGGCCGACGACGCGGCCGGGAAGCTCGGCGTCGACCCCGCCAAGGGCCTTTCCGCGGCGAAGGCCGCCGAGCTGCTGCAGAAGAACGGGCCCAACGAGCTGCCCGCCGAGAAGGCCGTTCCAGGATGGAAGCGCTTCCTCGGCCAGTACAGCAGCTACATGCAGATCCTCCTGCTCATCGCCGGCGTTGCGTCGCTCGCTATCGGCCAGTTGAGCACGGGCGCCGTGCTGATCCTGCTGACCGTGGTCAACGCCGTGGTCGGCCTTCGTCAGGCGGGCAAGGCCGAGAGCGCGATGAACGCCCTGAAATCGATGACGAAGCAGACTGCGCGCGTACGCCGCGACGGTGCCGAGGCGGCGCTCCCCGCCGAGCAGGTCGTCGTCGGCGACGTGGTGCTGATCAGCGCCGGCGACTACGTGGCCGCCGACGGTCGGATCATCCAGGCGAGTTCGCTCACCATCGACGAGTCCGCCCTCACCGGGGAGAGCACACCGGCGTCAAAGGGGACGGACGCGCTCGCCGACGCAGAGGTGGGAGCCGGCGACCGGACGAACATGGCGTTCATGAACACGCCGGTCACTCACGGCAGCGGCATGATGCTGGTGACGGCGACGGGTGCCGAGGCCGAGGTCGGCAGGATCGCCGGTATGTTGGCGACGACCGCCGCGGAACAGACCCCGCTGACGAAGCAGCTGAACACGATGACCCTGTGGATCGGCGCGGCCGCGCTGGGGACGATGATCGTCATGTTCGCGCTGGGTCTCTCGAGAGGCCAGTCGGCCGAGACCCTGTTCCTCACGGCGATCGCCCTGGCGATCGCGGCCATCCCGACGGCGCTGCCGACCGTCCTCCAGGTGATCCTCTCCGTCGGCGCGAAGGCGCTTGCCGCGCAGAAAGCCATCGTCAAGGACCTCGTGTCGGTGGAGACGCTCGGATCGGTGTCGGCGATCAACTCCGACAAGACGGGCACCTTGACGATGAACCAGATGACGGCCGTCGAGGTGCTCGACGCCGTGGACCGCTACACGATCTCCGGGATCGGCTACGGCCTCGACGGCAAGGTCCATCACGCGGCCGGGACCTCCGCCTCGATCGACGACGCCGTGCTCCCCTACATCATCGCCAGCGACGCCAAGCTCGTGAACGGCAAGGTCGTCGGCGACCCCACCGAGGGCGCCCTGCTCGTCCTCGGGCACAAGGCGGGGCTGGACATCGACGCGAGCCGGGAGGCGCTCCCGCGCCTGGCCACGCTGCCGTTTGACCCCACGTACAAGCTGATGGCGACCTTCAACTCCGCCACCGACGCGTCCGGCAAGAGCGTGGTGCGCTGCTTTGTCAAAGGGGCGGCGCCCGCCGTGATGGACCACACCACGAGCGCCCTCGCCGCCGGCG